>JACCSE010000137.1 GCA_013813145.1 Gemmatimonadales bacterium | reverse complement strand
TGTCGCTGCTGGGCATGCAGCTCACGCTCCTCCTGGGCCGGATCAACATGCCGGAGGAGACGGGGCTCAGGCTCGCGATCGGAGCGATCAACCGCCGCGCCGACCTCACCGATTTCGCCACCGCCATCGTGGTCAACTCCGCCGGAGAGGCGCACGACGCGGGCATCGTCACCTCCGCTGCCTTGAACGCGGTCCCCCTGGTGGTCTTTCCAGGCAAACGGGAGATCGTGAAGGACGTCTACTCGAAGATTCTGAATGACCACCTGGGATGGCCGGCGTACGAGGGAGGAATCATGCTGGCCGACTACCAGGATTCCGCTTTCAGCGCGGGGGTGATGTCTTTCGGCCTCATCGGCTTCGTGCTGGTCCCGCCGGCGTTGGTCTGGCTCTTGTACCAGGCGGCGCTATGGCTCGAACGTATGTTCAAGCGAAGCGGCTACGGCCTCGCGCTCCTCGCTCTATCCCTCGCCGCTATGCGGGTGGAAGTCGAATGGGCCACCATTCCGCTCAGCCTCCGCCAGGCGATGCTGGTTGGACTGATCTTCTGGGCGGTCGTTTGGACCGCAAGGGAGGGACATCGTATCCTCTGGGTAGCCAGCCGGACCCCGGGGGCTGGAATGGCTCCGAGAGGCGGGCCCGCGTGAACTTCCCCAGGAAGGTGGGCCACGTCTCCAGGGAGTTCACCGACCAGCTCACCTGGGAAGAGAAGGCCCGGCTGAACCCGCTCTGGGCGGTGATGTCGGTCGACGAGTTCGCCCAGGCCGGCTCCGATCCCTCCTCCTGGGAACCGGAACAACTGGCCCTCTTCTTTCAGAAGGGGCGTATGCTGTTCGAGGTGTTTCTGCGGCCGGCCCTGGAGCGCGCGGGGCTGGATCCGGAGAGGACCCTGCTCCTCGAGTATGGCAGCGGCATGGGCCGCATTCTTCAGGCCGTCCGCAAGGCCGGCTACCGCTGCGCCGGCGTGGATATCTCTCGAACCATGCTGGATCACAGCCGGGAGCTTGTTCCGGACGTGAGGGACCTGCATCTGCTCGGCCCTGACGGTCGGGTACCACTCCCGGACGGGGTGGCCGACTACGTCTATTCCTACGCGGTGCTGCAGCACATTCCTCACACCTCGCTGCTCCAGCGAGCCATCCGGGAGATGTGCCGCGTGCTCAAGCCAGGGGGATTGCTGCGGATTCAGTTTCAGCCTGGGTCAATGCCCTTCGGGTCGCGTCCCTACGCCGGCGTGCGCGCCATCAACTTCGAGCATCGGAGCCTGGTGTTCCGCTGGGCGAGGCTCCAGAACCGGTGGCGGGTCCCCGGCTGGATTCCCCGGATGCCGGTGGTCCGGTTGCAGCGACATAACCACTGGAGCGGCGTACCGCTCCGCTGGCAGACGATGCGGGACCTGCTCCGGGCCGGCGGTGTCCGGCTGCTCAGCCTGGAGCGGGATCCGGTCGCCGACTGGAACAGCGTGTGGCTGCTGGGCAAGAAGGATCTCTCAGTCTGAACGCGGCTGAGCGTACCTCGGTGTAGTTTAGTGGACCGCCCAGGCTCGATGATCTCTCACCCGACTATCTCCTCTATGGAAACCAGCGACAGCGATCGCGCGCCCGATCGGCCTGAGCTCTCAGTCGTGGAGCTCCCGCCAGCGCCACTCGATCAGTTTCCGGGCCGGGTGTTCCGGCGGGAGAAAGAGCGGCCGGCCTGCCCGGGCGGGTCCGGGTTTCGCTTCGGGGTGTCCGCGCCGACCGTCGGCCGGCGCCGCGAAGGTATTGTTTGAGGCGATCCGAGGCGCGCCTGGTGGCCGTCACCAATGCCTGGCCGCCGATGGCGGCGGGCGCCGGCGGACTGCTCAAGGGCATGCTCGGACGCCGTCGCGATACCGTAGTGCTCGCGCCCCGAGCCGCCGGAGACGGAGCTGGCGAAGGCGCCCGCGTGCTGCCGGTGCTGCGGTTCTCGGGGCGGACCGGCGGCCCCTTCAAGATCTACAGCGTGCTGCATCAGCTCGAGGTCCTGCTGGCGCCGCTGGTCTGGTGCCTGATCCATCGCTCCCGCCGGCCCGAGCTCGTCGTCTGCGTGCAGCCGCTCGCAGCGGGAGTCGGCGGTTGGCTTACCCGGCGGCTGTTCGGCATCCCGTATCTCGTCTTGGTGCACGGAGAGGAGCTCACCCTGCTCCTGCGGGATCGGACGCCCTTCCGGTTGCGACTCCGCCTGCAGCGACTCGCTCTTAGGGGAGCCGCCGCCGTGGTCTGCAACACGACCAACACCCGCCGGGCCGCGGCCGAGCTCTACGGGGTGCCCGAGGCAAAACTCTGGGTGGTGTATCCGGCCATCGACATCGAGGAAGGTGAGGGGGAGCCGGTGAGCGCCGCGCTGGCCTTTCGCGAGAGACTCGTCGGCGGAAATGTCCCCGTGATTCTAACGGTGGGCCGACTTTCGGAGCGGCACAAGGGCTTTGACACCGCGATCCTCGCGACGGCGGCGATCGCGCGCTCCGTTCCCCACGTAAAGCTGGTCATCGTGGGGCCCGGCGATCAATCGGCGCTCCGGGCCACCGCGAAATCCGCGGGGGTCACCGAAAGAGTGGTCTTCACCGGGCTGCTCGACCGGGTGGACCTGCTGCGCTTGTTTCGGACCTGTGACGTGTTTCTCCTGCCCGGGCGGGAAGTCGGGACGACGGCCGAGGGCTTCGGCATCGTGTACCTGGAAGCGGCCCGCTTCGCCAAGCCGGTGGTCGCCGGCCGGGCGGGTGGAGTGCCCGAGGCAGTGGTGGACGGCACCACCGGCGTCCTTGTGGATGGCGGGTCCGCCGCCGAGGTTGCCGGCGCGGTCGCTGCCCTGCTCGCTGACCGACCTCGGGCGGAGCGGCTTGGCCAGGAGGGCAGAGAGCGGGTGCTGCGCGACTTCGATGGGCGCCGGCAGCACGAGCAGTTCGCCAGGCTGGTCGAGGAGCTGCTCGGCGCTCGGGAGCGAGAGGAGCCGTGACCCCCACCGCCAGCGTCATCGTGCCGACTTACAACCGTCCCAACCTGCTCGAGCGGGTTGTTCGGGCCCTCCTGAGTCAGGTTCCGGCTACCGCTCCTTATGAAGTGGTGATCGTGGACGATGGCTCCGGCCCGGACACCCAGGCCGCGGTGCGTCAGGCCGCGGGCTCGGACCCCCGTGCCGTGTACCTGAGGCACAACGCGAACCGCGGGCGGAGCGCCGCCCGGAACACCGGCATTCACCACTCCCGCGGCCAGATCGTTCTGTTCGTGGACGATGACGTCGTGGTCGAGCACGACTACGTGGGCGCCCACCTGCGCGCCCACGAGGCCGCGGCTCCGGATCGGGTGGCCGTCATGGGCGACCTGCGGTTTCCACCTGAGGTCGTGCGCGCGAGCAACTACGCGAAATACCTGCAGTCACGCTACCTCGGCGGTCGCGATCTGCGGGCGCTCACCACGCTGCGCCCCGCGGACCTTCATCCCCGATTTCTCATCACCGCGGCCTGCTCGATGCGCCGCGACGACCTGGTCGCCGCGGGGACGTTCGACGAGAGCATACGGTTCTACGGCTGCGAGGATCACATCCTGGCCCACGCGCTCAAGCGGGCCGGCGTTCGGATCGTGTTCGCGCCCGAGGCACGGGCGCTGCATCATGACACGGTGGCGATAGGCTGGTATCGGGCCAAGATGCTGGAGGCGGCAAGAGATGGAGTACCCGTGCTGCTGAGAGACGCGCCGGAGTTTCTGGAGGAAACCGGCTTCGCTGACCTGCTGCCGGTGAATCGGGAGCGGGACTCCGGTGTCCGCATCGGCCGCAAACTGGCGCTTCGCGCCGCGCTCAACCCGCTGACCCTGGTAGCCCTGGAGCGCTGGGCGTCCGCGACCGACCACATCGGATGGCTCTACTCGCCGCTGGCGTGCCGCGCTCTGAGCGCAGGATGGTTCCTGCGAGGCTTGGCGATGGCGTCCAACGGGCCCCGGCTGGTCGTGTATGGAACGTGAGCGGCGCCGGCTCGACGTGTCGGTCGTCGTGTTCCACCCCGACCCGGAAGAGCTCCGGCCGGCGCTCGAGTCGCTCCGCCGCGCGCTCAGCGAGAGCCGCAAGGCCGGTCTTCTCGACCAGGCCACCCTCTGGCTCATCGACAACGGCTCCGACGACCCCGCCGCCCTGGACCGGCTCATCGCCGGCGCGATGGAGCCGGAGGTGGAATGGCTGCGGCGTACGGTGCTGCGAGGCCACGGCAATGTGGGCTATGGCCGCGGGCACGACCTCGCGCTCGCCGAGCCGGGCGGCGCCTGGCATCTGGTGCTCAACCCCGACGTCGTTCTCGATCCCGACGCGATAACCGAGGCGCTCCGTTTCCTAGAGGCCCATCCGGAGGTCGGCCTGGTCACGCCTCATGCCGTCAACTCCGCGGGTGGCCGGCAATATCTCTGCAAACGCTATCCCAGCGTGCTGGTGCTGGCGCTCAGGGGGTTCGCGCCCCACGCTTTGCGGCGCCGGTTTCAGCGGCTGCTCGACCGCTACGAGATGCGCGACCTCCCGGAGCACGAGCCGGCAACCGGCATTCCGATTGCCAGCGGATGCTTCATGTTCGCCCGCCGAGCCGTTCTCCGCGCCGCCGGCGGATTCTCCGCCCGCTACTTCATGTACTTCGAGGACTTCGACCTGAGCCTCCGGTTCCGGCAGGCCGCGGAGATCGCGTACGTGCCTAACGTGCGCATCACCCATGGCGGCGGTGATGCCGCGCGCAAAGGGCTGCTGCATCAGCGGTTTTTCATCCGGTCCGCGCTCACGTTCTTCGGCACCCATGGATGGAGACTCTGGTGAGCCGGGTGGGGCACGCCGGAGCCGCAATGGAAATGGCGGACCCGGGAGGATATGTTCCGGCCCTGATCAACCAGGACCGCGACGATGGTGAGAAGTGACGGCGCCCGGCCATAACCCGCCCGGCTCGCAGGAGGAGATTTCCCTGCTCGGCCTGGCGAATCTGCTGTTCCGCCACCGCATGGTGGTGCTCGGCGCGGCGCTCTTCGGCTTCACCGCCGCCGTCGTGCTCACCCTGGTGGCTCCGCGGGTCTACACCGCCCACTCCAGCTTCATGCCGCAGACCCGAAAGGCGATGGCCTCGATCTCGGGGCTGGCGGCGCAGATCGGACTAGCTCTCCCTGCCACCGAGGGGGGACAGTCCCCGGCTTTCTATAGCGATCTGCTGGAATCGCGCGCCATTCTCGGCGACGTGGTGACCGGTTCGTTCGAGTTCACCACCGACGCCGGGCCGTCTCGCGGCACCCTGGTGGACTACTATCGCGCCAAGGGAAGGACGCCGGCGCTGCGCCGCGATGCGGCCATCCGCGACCTGGCCGACGACGTAACCGCGTCCACGGTGCAGAGGACCGGAGTCGTAAACCTCTCCGTCACGGTCCGCGACCCCGCGCTGGCGGTTCAAATCAATCAGCGGCTGCTGGACCTGCTCAACCAATTCAACCTTCGCACCCGGCAGTCTCAGGCAGCCGAGGAGCGCCGATTCACCGAGCGGCGGATGGCCGAAGTCCGCCAGGATCTCCGCACCGCCGAGGACCGGCTCCAGCGGTTCCTCCAGCGCAACCGCGACTTCCGGAACTCGCCCGAGCTGACGTTCCAGGCCGATCGGCTGGAGCGTGAAGTCGAGATGCAGCAGCAGGTGTTCACCACCCTCGCGCAGGCCTTCGAGCAGGCCAAAATCGAGGAGGTCCGCGATACCCCGGTCATCACGGTGGTGCAACGCCCGGAGGCCCCGGCGCGGCCTGACCGGCGAGGCTTGGTTCTGCGGGCGCTGGGCGGCCTCTTGATGGGGCTGGTGATAGGGGCGGCGGTCGCCGTGTGGAAGTCCTACGCCGCGAATCTCCATCTGCTTCCCTCGAGCGAGGCCGCCGAATTCGCGGCCTTACGGCGGCAGGCCAAGCGTGACCTGCTGCGGCCCTGGGGCCCGCTCGCGCGTCTCTTCCGGCGTTCCGGAGAACGACGCACCGATCCCTGAAAGGGCCCGCCGTGCACGCGGGACCGACCCTGCTCACCGGAGCCAGCGGCTTCCTAGGACAGCACCTCTGCCGCGCGCTGGTGGCGCGCGGCGCCCCCGTGCGAGCGTTGATGCGGCGCGGCGACATGACCCTCCCGGGTGTGGAACAGTTCCGCTTTGCCGATCTGCTGGACCGGGCCGCCGTTCAGGGCGCCGTGCGTGGAGCCGAGACGGTGATCCACCTGGCGGCCCGGGTCCACGTCATGGCCGACCGGTCCACCGACCCATTGGCGGGGTACCGCCGGACGAATGTCGAGGGAACCCGGCTCCTGATGGAGGAGTCGCTCGCCGCTGGAGTTCGGCGGTTCGTGTTCTTCAGTACGGTCAAGGCGCTCGGCGAAAGCACCGAGACACCCTGGGACGAGCAGACCCATCCGGCGCCCACCGACCCCTACGGGGTCAGCAAGCTCGAGGCGGAGCAGGTGGTGGGGAAACTCGCGAAGGCCGGCGGCATGGCCGCTACCGTCCTCCGGCTGCCACTGGCGTACGGTTCCGGGATGAGGGCGAACATGCTTCGGCTCTTCGAGGCGGTGGACCGCGGTATTCCGCTGCCGCTGGGCGGCGTACGCAACCGCCGCAGTCTGGTATTCACCGGTAATGTCGTCGCCGCGGTCGAGGCGGTGATGACCACGCCCGCCGCCGCGGGTGAGACCTTCTTCGTGTCCGACGGGCACGACGTCTCGATGCCGGAGCTGATCCGGGCCATCGCCCGCGCGCTGGGTCGCCCGGCCCGGTTGATGCCGGTGCCGCCCGTGCTGTTCCGGGCAGCAGGCCGCCTAGGCGATCTGCTCGCTCCACTGGTCCACTTGCCGGTGAGCTCGGCGGCAGTGGCTCGGCTGTTCGGCTCGCTGGTGGTGGATTCCTCGAAGCTCACCCGGTTGACCGGCTTCCGGCCTCCGTTCTCGTTGGACGAAGGTCTCCGGATCACCGCGGAGTGGTACCGCCGGCGCCCGACGGATCGGCGGTGACCGCTCGCGCGCTCCTCGCACTGAGCGTCCTCGCCGCATCGTGGGCGCTCAGCGGTTGGGTCCGGCGGTACGCTCTGCGCCGGTCCATGGTGGACCTTCCCAATCCCCGCGGTTCGCACTCCACTCCCACCCCTCGCGGTGGAGGCCTGGCGATCGCCGTCGCTGGACTCTCGGGACTGGCCATCGCGGGCGCGGCAGGTTGGGTGCCGGGGAGAGAGACGGCCGCTCTCGTCGGCGGCGGGGTGCTGGTGGCCGCAGTCGGCTGGGCGGACGACCGATGGAACGTCTCGGCCGGGGCACGGCTGGCGGTCCACCTCCTGGCGGCGGGCTGGGCACTCTGGTGGCTCGGCGGGTTTCCCGCGCTGGAAACCGGCTTCGGGGTGGTCCCACTCGGGGCCGCGGGATGGGCCGTGGCATTGGTCGGCATCGCGGGGGCGACCAACATCTACAACTTCATGGACGGGATCGACGGCCTGGCCGGGGGGGAAGCAGTCTCGGTGGGGCTCCTCGGCGCGTTGCTGCTGCTCGCCGGCGATCATGGTGATCGCGCCATCGTTCCGCTTATTATCGCCGCCGCGAGCGCGGGGTTCCTCATCTGGAACTGGGCGCCGGCGCGCCTCTTCATGGGAGACGTCGGCTCGGGCCTGCTGGGATTCCTCTTCGGAACCTTGGCTGTGGCGTCCGAGAATGCCGGCGCCCTGCCGGTGCTGGCATGGCTGGTACTGTTCGGGGTATTCGCCTTCGATGGCACCGCCACGCTGTTCCGGCGGTTCATTCGGGGGGAGGTGTGGTACCAGGCCCACCGAAGTCACGCCTACCAGCGCGCGGTTCAGATCGGCTGGACCCACGCGCGGGTCAGCGGGGCGGTCCTCCTCCTGAATCTGGCCTTGGCCGTCCTGGTGTGGGCCGGGCTGCGTTGGCCGACCCTCCGATTCCTGTCGGCCCTGATGGCGTTCGGGGGACTGGCCCTGATATCCTGGCGGGTGCAGCGGACGTGGCTCGCCCGAGCGTCCTGAGTGCCACTTCTGGCGCGGATCATGCACCCGGCCTTCCCCAGATAGGGCAGGGCCGAGCACGCCCAAACCGAAGACTGCCCTTCCGGCTCGCATGCAGGTCCCGTTGATTTTTTTCGAGAGGCCGTTCCGTTCAATACTCGGGGCGGGCTGCTCAGCGAGGTCCCTGGCCGCGACGACGAATCCTGTCCTCAGAGTAAGGCGTGATTACGCATAGGCTTGACTGTACCAACCTCCGAGTCAATACTCCCTACATGGCCGCAAATGTCGTGACCAGCCCCTTCGGTACCCACCTGCGCAATCGCTACCTGCTGGCCTCGGATGTTCTGCTGTTCTTTGCATCTGTCATCTTGGCGTTCGCTCTGCGGTTCGAAGGGTTCGAGTGGCCCACGGCGCAGAGTCATTCTGCTACGGTCTACCTGGTCGTTTCCCTCCCAATCAAGATCCTGATCCTCTGGCGGGCCGGCCTCTACCGCCGGCTCTGGCGCTACGCCGGCCTGCTGGAGTTGGAGCGGCTCATCGCCGCCTCCGCCATATCCGGATTCGCCGGCCTGCTCATCGGGGCGGCGATCCTGCCGCTGGTTGGTCTGACGGGTGCCCGGGTGCCGCTCTCGGTCCTGTTCATCGATGGGCTCCTGTCCGGCATCTTCGCGGCGCTCCCTCGACTGGCGGTGCGGGCCTACGGCCGCCGGGCCCGGGCGAACGCGCCGGAGGACGCCCGCCGGGCCCTCATCGTCGGCGCCGGCGCGGCGGGAGAAATGATCGTCAAGGAGCTGC
>JACCSE010000091.1 GCA_013813145.1 Gemmatimonadales bacterium | reverse complement strand
GGTCGAAGCGGCGGTGATGCGGGGGCTGGAGCGGGATCTCTCCAAGCGGGCCAAGACGGTGGACGAATTCGCGCGAGCGTTCTGCACGGCGGCCACCTCCGGTCCGGGGAAGAAGTCCGGTTTTCTGGCTTCGCTGTTCGGGAAGGGCAGGGGGTGAGCGAGCAGGACCGGGAGGCCCTACGCCGGCTGCTGATGGAGCGGTCGGTGAGGCATGGGGATTTCGCGCTCGCGTCGGGGCAGCGCTCCTCCTATTACATAGACTGTCGCCCTACCACGATGAGTGCTGAGGGGATGGTGCTGATCGGGCGGTTGGGCCTGGAGGCGATTCGGGGGAAGGGGTGGCGGCCGCGAGCGGTGGGCGGGCTGACGATGGGCGCGGACCCGGTGGCGTACGCCATCGCGGCGGCGAGCTATGGGACGGACGTGCAGATGGATGCGTTCAGCGTGAGGAAAGAGGCGAAGGAGCACGGGACGGGGCAGGGGATCGAGGGAAATTTTTCGCCGGGGGTCGAAGTCGTGATAGTGGAAGACGTGATCACGACGGGCGGGTCGGCGCGAAAGGCGATCGCGGCGGTGGAGGCGGCCGGCGGAAAGGTGCTCGGCGTGCTGGCGGTGGTGGAGCGGGGGCGGGGGGGGCTGGACGGGGAGGGAAGGGAAGTGATGCCTTTACTGAGATCGGGGGATGTAGGTCTGGAGTAAAGCCCGCCCCGCATTGATCGAGAGACTGGAGGCCGACCGGCCTAGGCGGATGGGGCTCCTGCGGCCCTGTTCCGTGAGTGCCAGGGGTGCGCTGGTCCGGAGGGGGGAGACCCCTCGCTCGCGAGAGCCACCGTCGTCCCCGCCCGGAGCATCACCGATGCCAGGGCAAGGCAAGCCTCGCCCCCACGGGGAGCGACCGTCCGCCAGCGCCACTTGCGGACTGCACTGTCCGGCGCGATGGTTTCCTCACACCTATGCTCACAATTCTGCGCTGGATTACCATCGCCATCGGCTTCTCGATGGCCGGCGGGACCCTGCTCAGCCTCAGCGGGAGCCCCCACTGGTTCGTACGAGGATGGGACTTTCCTCGGGTCCAGATCGCCCTTATCGCGGCCGGCTCTGGGGTCGCCTACGGTGTTCTCTTTTACCGGGGAGAGCCGTTCGACTGGGCATTCCTCGGCATCGTCGCCACCTGCGTGCTGTGGCAGCTCTATCGCATCTTTCCGTACACCCGGGTCGCTCCCGAGCGGGTGAAGTGGAGCCGGGGTGGCCCCTCGGCGGAGGGACGCCGCTTACGCCTGCTGATCACCAACGTGCTCTTGGAGAACACCGGCCACGACCGGCTGCTCCGGCTGGTTCGGGAAGCGGACCCGGACCTGCTGCTTGCCGTCGAAACCAACGAACGCTGGGGCCGGGCGCTGGAGCCGTTGGCGACCGCCTACCCGCACGTCGTCCGGCAGGCTCAAGAGAACTACTACGGACTGATCCTGTTCTCCCGCCTCCCGCTACTCGAGAGCCGGGTCGACTTTCTGGTGCAGGACGACATCCCGTCGGTGCACGTCGCCTTCGAGCTCGCCGGCGAGCGGATCGTACTCCATGGCCTGCACCCCCGCCCGCCGGAGCCGCTCCGCGACCAGGACTCGGCCCCTCGCGACGCCGAGCTGGTGATCGTCGGCAAGGCGATCTCGAAGGCGGGAGACCAACCCACGATCGTGGCGGGGGACCTCAACGACGTGGCCTGGTCTCCCACCAGCCAGCTCTTCCTCCGCCTCAGCGGCCTGCTCGACCCGCGGATGGGCCGGGGGTTCTACAACAGCTTCAACGCCAACAATCCTCTCTTCCGCTTTCCGCTGGACCATGTCTTTCACTCCAATCACTTCCGCCTGGTGGAGCTGCGGCGCTGCCCGAGCATCGGCTCGGATCACTTTCCCATGCTGATCGAGCTGAGCTACGAGCCCGACGCTCCTGCCGAGCAGCCCGAAACCGAGCAGGAGGACGGGGACAACGAGGAGGCACGCGAGAAGCTCGAGGCCCAGGCCGATGCCGCCCGGACCGGTGCCGACCGCCCAAGCACCGAATGATCGCACCGCGGATTCGTGCAGCGTCCCTCCATCTGTACACCGCCTCCGGTGGCGTGCTCGCGTTTCTGGCCACGGTAGAGATCTGCTCGGCCACGCCGGATCCGCGACTGGTCTTCGTACTGCTGGCGGCGGCGGTCCTCGTGGATGCGACGGATGGCCCGCTCGCGAGACGGTGGGAGGTCAAGCGCTGGCTGCCGGCCATCGACGGCCGAACGATCGACGACATCGTGGACTACCTCACCTTCACGTTCGTGCCGCTGCTGCTGGTGTGGCGGATGGGATGGCTGCCGGAGCCGGCGGCGGCGTGGGTCGCGCCGGCCCTGCTGGCCTCGCTCTTCGGGTTCGCCAACGCGTCCGCGAAGGACGAGGCCGGCGGCTTCTTCCTCGGCTTTCCCTCCTACTGGAACGTGGTGGCCTTCTATGCGGGATACGTACACCGGCTCTACGGACCTTCGGTGAACGCGGCGGCGTTTCTCCTGCTCGCCCTGCTGACGGTGCTGCCGGTGCGCTTCCTCTACCCCAACCTGGCGCCCCGGCCCTGGCGCACGCCGCTCATCGTCGGCGCGCTGCTCTGGCTGGTGGCGATGCTGTGGATGCTGGTCGACTACCCTCGGGGGCCGGCCTGGATCGCGTGGCTGTCGCTGCTCTATCCCGCCTTTTACGTCGGGCTCTCCTTCCGGCTCGCGGCACGTCGGGGAGGCCCCGCATTGTCATCCTGAGCCAAGCGAGGTGGGTCCGCCCGGAGCACTGTGTGCTTGTGGGAAGGTCGGGCCCACCCCGCTTCGCTCTGGACGACAATGACCGCGGCGACTTCCCTCCACTTGACATATTCCCGTATTGGCATATGATTCGGCGTGCCGCGCGCCGCCACCAGTTCCGACGTGTTCAATGCCGTCGCCGAGCCCCAACGGAGGGCGATCCTCGACTTCCTCGCAACGGACGAGCGCCCTGTCGGTGACCTCGTCAAGGCGCTAGGGTTGTCCCAGCCGTCGGTCTCGAAGCATCTGCGGGTGCTCCGCCAGTTGGACCTCGTGCGGGCACGGCGCGATGGCCGGCGGGTCCTGTATCGCACCAACGCGGGTGCCATCCGACCTCTGCACGAGTGGGCCGGCACCTTCGAACGCTTCTGGAGTCAGCAGCTTCGCCGAATAAAGGAACGCGCTGAATCGACCCACAGGGAATCACGGAGGTAACCAATGGGCACACCTGCATCGACCGCCAACGATCTCACTATCAGCATCAGCCAGGAGGTACGAGTCAAGGCTTCGCTGGAGGCGACTTTCGCCGCGATCCTGGACGAAATGGGACCACGCTTTTCGGGGGAGGACGGCAAGTCGCTGCGCATGAAGATCGAGGCGCGCCCGGGTGGGCGCTGGTACCGCGACTTGGGCGACGACAACGGACACCTGTGGGGCCACGTCCAAGCCATCAAGCGGCCCACGCTGCTGGAGTTCACCGGTCCGCTGATGATGTCCTACGCCGCGGTCTCGAACATCCAGTACCGGCTGAGCCCCGTGGACGGCGGAACCCTGATCACCTTCAAGCGCAGCGCAATGGGAATGATGCCGGAGGACGACCGGACGGGCATGACCGAGGGCTGGGCCGATCTGCTCGATCGGGTTCGCCGAAACGCGGAGGGCGGCGCGCCCAGCTAGCCCACTAGGCAGCACCAGCTATCTGCCTGCTTTCCCGACACCTCGCCGGTGCCCCAGCGCACAGCGAGGTGTCGCCGTTCCAGTCATGATGCCGCTTCCTCGTGCCGCGGCAAGCGGCACTCAGCTTGGCACTCGGCAGGAAGGGGATCGGAATGCGGTGGAGCAGAATCGCGTCGGGCGCGCTCGGCGCAGCAATCGTAACGCCGGCCTGGCGGGCATCTCGGCGGCCGTACTGGCACCGGTGGGGATTCCCCGCCCGGACGACGACATGCAGGCAGTGCTCGACGCCTACGCCGGGCTCCGGCCGCGGCCGCTCCATATCCTGACGCCCGAAGAGGCGCGGGCGCAACCTTCTCACAACGATGCGCTGAAGCAGGTTCTGCTCAATCAGGGCCGCGACACCGCCGGAACCGCGCTGGTGCCGGGGGTGCAGAGCACCGACGGCACCATTCCGGGGCCGGCGGGCGAACTGCCGGTGCGGATCTACACGCCGGAAGGGACCGGCCCCTTTCCGGTGGTGGTGTACTTCCATGGCGGCGGGTGGGTTGATCGCCAACCGGGTCGTGTACGACCCTGGGGCGCGCGGGCTGGCGCTGCAGGCGGGTGCCGTGGTGGTCTCGGTGGACTACCGGCTGGCGCCGGAGAGCAAGTTCCCCGCCCAGCATGACGACGCCTTCGCGGCGTACCAATGGGCGCTCGCCAATGCGGCCAGCATCAACGGCGATCCGGCCCGAGTGGCGCTGGCGGGAGAGAGCGCGGGCGGCAACCTCGCGGTCGCGACGGCGATGGCCGCACGGGACGCGGGGATTCAGCTCCCGGTGCACGTGCTGAGCGTCTACCCCATCGCCCAGCCGGACACGACCACGCCGGCCTATCTGGAGAACGCAAATGCCCGTCCGCTCAATCGGCCGGCGATCCCCTGGTTCGCCGGACACACCTTCAGCGCGCCCGCCGAGCTTCTGGATCCCAGGATCAACCTCGCGGGAGCGAACCTGACAGGCCTGCCGGGTGTGACCATCGTCAATGCCGAGATCGATCCGCTCCGCACCGACGGCGAGCTGCTGGAGCAGGCGCTTGCGGTGGCGGGCGTGGCAGTCGAGCGGCGGGTGTTCGAGGGGGTGACCCACGAGTTCTTCGGGATGGCGGCGGTAGTGGCCGATGCGCAGGAGGCGCAGGTGTACGGGGGACAGCGGCTGGCGGCGGCGTTCGGTGAGTAGACGGCAGGCTATGCTCAGCTATCAGCTATCGGCTATCAGCTATCGGCTATCAGCTATGTGGGGACCGATAGCCGATGGCTGATAGCTGATAGCTGATACTTCTTCACCGCACCCCCCTGAGCAGCGGAACGAATCGCACCGGCACCAGGTACTGCGTCGTGACCCGTCCGCCCGCGTCCTTTTCGGCCAGGACCAGCCGCTGGTCGGTGTACGGGTCGCCCACCGGCATCACCAGCCGCCCACCCGGGGCGAGCTGGTGGACGAGGGCGGACGGGATCGCCTCGGCACCGGCGGTGACCACGATCGCGTCGAACGGAGCCTTCTCCGGCCATCCGGCGTACCCGTCTCCGTGCCGGACCGCGACGTCGGGGTATCCCAACCGTTGCAGCCGAGCCTGGGCCTCGTTCGCCAGGGCCTCGAAGATCTCGATGGTCCAGACTCGACACCCCGCCGCCGCGAGCACGGCTGCCTGGTATCCCGAGCCCGTACCCACCTCGAGCACGCGGTCGCCCGGGCTCGGGTGGATCAACTCGGTCATGAGCGCCACGATGTACGGCTGGGAGATGGTCTGGTCGTGGCCGATGGGAAGCGGCGTGTCCGCATACGCCAGGCGCTGAACGTCCGGCGGCACGAACTCGTGGCGGGGGACCGCCAGCATGGCCGCCAGGGTCGCCGAGTCGCGGATCCCGCGGGCAACGAGCTGCTCGGCGACGAGGCGCTGGCGCAGAGGGAGCCGGTCGGTTGAGTCAGCCTGCTGCGCGGCCGCGGGGGTGCCGAGGGCGAGGGCGAGAAGGAGCGAGCTGAAGCCCTGGGCGCGACCCTTGCTTCGCGCGAGGCAGCGGGTCATGCCGAGCCGTTTCCACGGGTCATCCTGGTCCGTTCCCACGCGTCATCCCGAGCGGAGCGAGGGATCGGGTTGCTGACGCACTCGCGCGGGGCGAGCTCCGACTGACGCGGCAAAGCAGTCGTCCATCAGTACGCCGGCGGATCGCTCGCCGGGAACGACTCCATCGACCCCTCATCCACCACACCCGGCCGCGGGATCGCTCCCGCGGGTATCTGCGCCCCGGCTGCCATCGCGCCCGGCACCGACTCCTCCCGGCGATTCAGCAGGTTGCGCAGCACGTAATGCAGGATCCCACCCTGGAGGTAATACAGCACCTCCTGCGGCGTGTCGATCCGCGCGACCGCCCGAAACTCCACCACGCTCCCGTCGGCCCGACGAGCCCGCACGGTCAGCTCTCGGCCCGTCGCCGCCGCGAGCCCGTGGGAGAATGCCTCGGACAGCCCCACCACATCGAACGCCTCTCGCCCGGTGAGGCCCAGCGATTTCACCGAGTCCCCCTTCGCGAACTGCAGCGGCAGGATCCCCATCCCGACCAGGTTGGAGCGGTGGATCCGCTCGAAGCTCTCGGCGATCACCGCGCGGACCCCCTGAAGCGCGGGGCCTTTCGCCGCCCAGTCGCGGCTGGAGCCGGAGCCGTACTCCTTTCCGGCGAGGACGATGAGTTGAGTCCCGGCGGCCCCGTAGCGCGCCGCCGCGTCGTAGACCGGCATCACCTCGCGGGTGGGCAGGTGAGTCGTGACGCTGCCTTCGGTGCCGGGCACTAAGCCGTTCCGAATGCGGGGATTGGCGAAGGTGCCGCGCACCATCACCTCGTGGTTGCCCCGGCGTGCCCCGTAGGAATTGAAATCCGCCGGCTTCACTCCCTGATCCATCAGGTAACGACCCGCCGGCGAGGCCACCTTGATGGCACCGGCGGGGGAGATGTGATCCGTGGTGACGCTGTCGCCGAGCAGGGCCAGGACCCGCGCGCCGAGGATCTCGAGCACCGCCTCGGGCGGCCGCCGCGACATCCCCTCGAAGTACGGCGGGTGACGCACGTAGGTAGACGCGGGGTCCCACTCGAAGAGATCCCCGCCGGGAACCTCCAGCGACCGCCAGACCTCGTCCCCAGCGAACACCTCGGCGTAGGTCCGCCGGAACATCTCCGACTCGACCGACTCCTCGATGGTGCGCCGCACCTCCTGCTGAGTCGGCCAGATATCGCGCAGGAAGACCGGCTTGCCCTGACCGTCGATCCCCAGCGGCTCGGCGTATGGGTCCCAATCCATCCGGCCCACCAGCGCGTAGGTGACGACCAGCGGGGGGGACATGAGGTAGTTGGCCCGCACCTCCGAGTGCACCCGCCCCTCGAAGTTCCGGTTGCCGGAGAGCGCCGAGCAGACCACCAGGTTGTGCCGGGCAATCGCCTCCGACACGCTCGCCGGCAGCGGTCCCGAGTTCCCGATGCAGGTGCCGCACCCGTAGCCCACGTTGTGAAAGCCGAGCTGGTCCAGGTATTGGGTGAGGCCGGCCTTGGCCAGGTACTCCGTGACTACCTTGGACCCGGGAGCGAGCGAGGTCTTGACCCACGGCTTCGAGCGGAGCCCGCGCTCCACCGCCTTCCGGGCCAGAAGTCCGGCCGCGATCATCACGCTGGGGTTGGAGGTGTTGGTGCAGCTCGTGATCGAGGCGATGACCACGGCGCCGTGGCTCAAACCCCCGGCCGGGGCCACCGTGCCGAGCGACTCCAGGAAGGCGGTCTTTGCCCGGGAGAGCGGGACCCGGTCCTGCGGCCGCTTGGGCCCGGCGATGCTCGGCTCTACGGTGGTCAGGTCCAGCACCAGCGTATCGCTGAACTCCGGCTCGGGCGAGTCCGGCGTGTGAAAGAGCCCCTGCTCCTTCATGTACGCCTCGACCAGGGCCACCCGCTCCTTGCTGCGGCCGGTGAAGCGCAGGTAGCGGAGGGTCTCCTCGTCCACCGGAAAGATCGCGCAGGTGGCGCCGTATTCGGGCGACATGTTGCCGATCGTGGCCCGGTCGGCGAGCGGGACGTTGGCCACGCCGGGCCCGTAGAACTCGACGAACTTGCCGACGACTCCCTTCTTCCGTAGCAGCTCGGCCACGGTCAGCACCAGGTCGGTGGCGGTCGCGCCCTCGCGCAGCGCGCCCTGGAGCCGTACGCCGAGCACCTGGGGGATGAGCATCGACACCTGCTGGCCCAGCATCGCCGCCTCGGCCTCGATCCCGCCGACGCCCCAACCCAGCACGCCGAGCCCGTTCACCATCGGCGTGTGCGAATCGGTGCCGACCAGCGTGTCCGGGTAGGCGAGCGGCGGCGACCGCCCGTCCTCCGAGCTGAAGACCACGCGGGCCAGGTACTCGAGGTTCACCTGATGGCAGATCCCGGTGTAGGGCGGCACCACCCGGAAGTTGTCGAACGCCCGCTGGCCCCAGCGGAGGAAGGCATAGCGCTCCCGGTTTCGGGCGTAGTCGATTTCGCGGTTGCGTTCCAGGGCGTCGGGCGTGCCATAGAAGTCCACTTGCATGGAGTGGTCGATCACCAGCTCGACGGGCTGAGACGGATTGATCCGGCCGGGGTCGCCGCCGAGTGCCGCCATCGCGTCGCGCATGGCGGCGAGGTCGACGATGGCGGGGACGCCGGTGAAGTCCTGCATGAGGACGCGGGCAGGGGTGAAGGCGATCTCGCGGGCCGGGGGGGCGGTCGGGCTCCAGCGGGCGAGGGTGAGGACGTCGTCCGCGGTGACGGAGGCGCCGTCCTCATGGCGGAGGAGGTTCTCGAGCAGAATGCGGAAGGAGTAGGGAAGTCGGGAGAACTCGGCGTCGGTCCCCGAGAGGGCGGACAGGCGGTAGATCTCGTAGGTGCGGCCGGCGACGCGGAGGGGTCCGCGGGCGGAGAAGCTGTTCAGGGGTGGCATGGGGCCTCCGACCCGGAAGGTCTTGGGGTGGGGGGGCGGGGGCAAGTGGGTGGGGGAACTAGGCGTAATTCCGAGATCTTAGCGTCCTTCAACCACAATCTCGTGGTCGACAGAGTACAACGAGGGGAAGCAAAGTCAGTGATCTTCAACCAGCCCTCAAACCCTTGGGGGGTTATAAGACAAGGGCCGAGATGCGGTTCCCCTCGGCCTCCCCTAGTGCCGGCGGCCGGGGCCCCGGTGCCGCCGGTGATCTCAGGTGGGTGCGGCGGTTGCTCTCATCGTTTGTCATGCGACAAGGGCCGAAAGCCGGTTCGCCTTCGGCCCGTCGCGTACCGCCGGGTCCCGCGACCTGGCCGCTCACGCGGCCCGCATCGCCCCTCAGCCCTTGCACACCCCATAGCCGATGTCTCGGGTGATCTTGACCTCGCCACTCGGCAGGGTGACCATGTGAAACAGGAAATGGCCGTCGAAGTTCAGGCCGGGCAGGTCGCTGGTGACGTGGAACATGCCCTGATACGTGAACGTGCCTTGCGGGGCGCCCGGCCTCGGGCTCTGGAAATTCTCGTGGTAGATGTCGTTGATCGTGTAGTGAGCGCCGCTCACGGGCCCGGTGCCGGTGGACCGAGTGTGTATCAGGAATTCGTAGTGGGTGCCTAGGAAGGTGACCTGAAAGGTGTCTTCCCCCGAGAAGGCGATGACCTCGCCGTTGCAGGCGCTCACGTTTTCGAACGCGGAGGGCTCCACGCCCTTGAAGTGCACCGGCGCGTTGTGGTCGGCCGCCTCGGCGGTGAGGCCGGGGGCGGTCTCGGCGGTCGGGCCGGCCTCGGTGCCGCAGCCGGTCAGGAGGGCGGCCACCATCGCCGCCCCGGTGAGTGTCAGTGTCGTTGATCGCATCGTCGGGTTCTCCACGTGAGGGATGTCGCGCAACTACTCGTACCTGTATACGCGTCCTTTCCGGCCAAAAAGCGACATTCGCCCGCGGACGTGCCCGGGACGTGAAGCTTTGCAGAGTCGCCACCCGGCTCCCCGGCGTGCTCTTGAGACGAGGCATCGGACTCGCCAGCAGGCCCCGCAACCCGTCAGGACCTCTCCGTATCGCTCAGCGCGCGAGTAGGCCGACTTGCCGCTTACCCGGAGCGCCTTCTAGCTCAGCGGGTGAGCGCCGCGCAGAGTTCCGCGGCCACGGCGGGGTCGTCGATGAACCGGAACACCCC
>JACCSE010000050.1 GCA_013813145.1 Gemmatimonadales bacterium | reverse complement strand
TTGCCATCATCAGGGTGCCGGGCGCGGTCATGATGACGGCGGTCAGAAGATGCTGGGCCTCGATGCCAAACAGGATGTATGCGGCCATGATGCCACCGGAGATGTGCGCCATCCCGGACGTCATGACCGTCATCAGCTCCGACCGCGTCATTCGGGGCAGGAACGGCCGAATGGTGAGCGGCGCCTCCGTCTGTCCCATGAAGATCGAGGCGGCCACGTTGAGGCTCTCCGCGCCGCTCGTGCCCAGCACCCGGCTCATGACCAGGGCGAACGCGCGAACGATCACCTGCATCACTCCCAGATAATAGAGAATGGCGAAGAGGGCGGAGACGTAGATGATCGCGGGCAGGATCTGGAAGGCGAATATCACTCCGAGACTGGAGTTGGGCTTTCCCAACTCCCCGAAGACAAACTCGGAGCCGGCATACGAGTAGTAGAGGATGGCCCCGATGACGCCACCCAGCCAGCGGAACAGCGCCTGCCCCGCGGGCACCCGGAGCACGAAGATGGCGAAAAGGATCTGGAGCGTGAGTCCCCAGGCGACCACCCGCCAGCTGATCCGCCGGCGGTTGCTCGAGAGGGCGATGCCCAGTCCCAGGATGAACGCGATGCCGAGCAGGCCGGTGAGCCTGGTCGCGACCGAGATGGGCCGGGCCGCCGGCGCCGCGGGCGGCGCCGGCGTGACCGCTTGAGTGTCCCGCGCCTGAACCTGCGCCGGCACGTGCGCCGCGACCTCTCGCCAGACCAGCCCCGGACCCAGCCAGATCGTGCCCACCGCGAAGATGAGCACGACCGGTGCGAGCAGCCGACGCAACTGTCCGAACCCACGGGTGGCGCGCACCGGCATGCGGGGTTCTCCCAGGTGGAATCGATCCGCGCAGGAGGCGCGGGGCTCAGCGAAGCGCGGCCAGCTCGGCTCGAGCGCTCTCGAGGAGCGCCTCGCGCTCCGGCCAAGGCAGGAACGCACCCTCGAAGCCGTTGAGGATCATCCGGTCGATCTCCGCGCGGGAGAAACCGAGCTGCGTGTGAGCGAGATGGTACTCATCCGTGAGCGAGACGCCGGCCATGAGCCAGCCGTCGGTGCAGAGCGTGACGGCCACTCCCGCCTCGAAGTAGGAGCGCACCGGGTGATCGGCCGGGCGCAACACGGCGCGGGTCTGCACGTTGCTGGTGATGTTGATCTCGAGCAGGATCCGCCGGTCGCGCACGTAGTCGCGAAGGCGAGGATTCTCGAACAGCCGGGTGCCGTGGCCGATCCGGTCCGCGTGGCAGTCGTGTATCGCGTCGGCGATCGACTCCGCGCCCGCCGCCTCCCCCGCGTGGACGGTAATCCCGAGACACCCCTCCGCCGCGAGGTCGAAGGCGGCGCGGTGCGCGCGGGCGGGTCGCCCCGCCTCTCCGCCCGCGAGGTCGAAGGCGACGACGCCCCGGTCGCGGTACGCCACCGAAAGTCGGGCGATGTCCACCGACACCGCCGGGTCGTAGTGCCGGAGCGAGCAGTTGATGACCCGCGCGATGACGCCGAAGTCGCGCTCGCCGCGCGCGAGCCCGGCCAGCTCGGCCTCCAGTGCCCGCTCCATGCTGAGGCCCCGGCGCCGGCTGAGCCAGGGGCAGTATCGCACCTCGAGGTAGCGGATGTTGTCGCTGGCCGCGTCCTCGACCATCTCGTACGACACCCGCTCGATCGCCTCGGCGGTCTGGAGCAGCGGGATGGTATACTCGAACCGCGCCAGGTAATCCTCCAGGCTCGCCGCGTCGCTTACCACCATGAAGCGCCGGAGCGCTTCGGGCTCCGCGGCCGGCAGCTCGAAACCCACCTCCCGGGCAAGCTCGATCATCGTCTCCGGCCGGAGCGCGCTGTCGAGGTGAGTGTGCAGCTCCGCCTTGGGCAACCGGGCGATCAGCTCACGCGCCGGCATCGGACTCCGTCACTCCGCGCCTCGCGCTCACCACCACCCTCAGGATCGCTCCGGCGGCAAGCCCGGCGTTGGCGGCGAGCTCGATCCCGCGGGCATCGGTGACGTGCGCCGCGCCCGCCGCCAGCTTGGCGGCGAGCGCGGGGTCGTGGATTCCTACCGCCCCGCGCACGTCGGTGCCCGGTTCCACCTCGATCGGGGTCGCGTTCACGAAGACTCGCATCCGCGCTCAGCGCCTCGTGGACACGAGAGACGGAGTCACATCGGTTTCGACCGGCTGGGGCAACCGGCGTAGATAGCCCGCGACCGCCTCCAGGTCGAGCAGTCCCCAATGCTGCATCGGCTGATCGCGCAGTTCGCTGAGCCCGCCGGCGCCGGCCGCGGTGGAGTCGTCGGTGACCAGGGTGTAGCGGTCCGCGGGACGAAGCTTGCGATTGCCGCCGAGCGCGATGCTCTTGATCCGGCGTCCGGGACGGGCCCGGGGATCGTAGCGCACCGTGGCACCGGCGAAGTGCACGGCCGGCCCGCCGGCCCCGGCAACGGCCTGCTCCAGCAGCGAGCGAAGCTGGGCTCCGGTGAGGGTGAGCCGTACCAGGTCGGCGCCGGCGGGCTCCACCCGGGCGAGCCGAGCATAGGTCGCCGGCCCCGCGGGGAGATCCGCCCGGATGGCCTCGTTCCGCACCAGCCCGAAATCGGCCCGCGCGACGTTGCGTCGCGCCTCGGCGATCAAGGCGCCCAAGGCGTGTTGATCGCCCCGCCGCATGAGCGGACGCTTCAGTTGGGCGGCGACTCGGCGCTCGAGGCTGTCGGTGCGGCGCGCGAGCAGGTTCAGAGCGGCGGCGAGCGGCGAGCCAGGCGGGGGCGGCGCGTCCCGGGAAACCGGGTCGATCCGCGCGCGAAGCTCGCGCCCGCCGGACGACGTCTTCACCAGGTCCACCACGGCAACCGATCCGCCGCCATCCGTCCCGACCACCAGCATCCTCGCGATCCGCGCGTCCACTGTGCGGTGGGAATGGCCGGTGAGGATCAGATCGACCCCGCTCCCGCCGAGCTGCTCGGCTAGCCGAATGACCTCGCCCTCGCACACCATCGAATCGCACCGGGCGCCGGCGTGGGCCAGGAGAACGGTGAGGTTCGGCCGCGATGCCCTGACCTCCTTCAGTACGTCATGCAGGGCCAGCTCACCCTCGCCAAAGCGCAGTCCACGGGTCCGCTCGGGCGGTTGGGTGGTCTTCGTGGCCGGGGTGACGTAGCCGATCACCGCCACCCGCATTCCGGCCGCCTCGACGGTCCGGAACGGGATCAGCCAGTCGGGCCGCCGGCCGGAGCTGCTGTCGAACACGTTGGCGGCGACCCAGGGGTGCCGCGAGGCCCCCACCCGGCGACGCAGCGTGTCGAGCGGCCAGTCGAAGTCGCGGTCGCCGAGCGTGCCGGCGGCATACCCCATCCGATCGAGAGTCTCCAGCACCGCGCCGCCGTCGGTGGCGCTGGACGCGAGGCCACCCTGCATGGCATCGCCCGCATCCAGCCGGAGCGTGGGGCAGGCACAGTCGGCGGCCAGGCTGTCCATCGCGCGCACCAGCGGCGCCGCGCGCCGGAGCAGATCGCCGTGGAGATCGGCGGTGGCGACGATCCGGAGCGCCACGGCGTCGCGCGGCGATACCGGCTCCGGATTCGGAGCCACGCCGAACAGGCGGCGTACCGCGGTCGCGGCGACCTCCGGCACGATGCGCCACTCCGACGGTTCGACGGTGGACGGATCGAGACCGCCTCGGGTCCGGATCTCCTCGACTAGAAGATCCGGAATGTTCTCGTTCCGGTCGTACACCACCGGCGCTCCGCGCAGCATACCGTAGCCTCCGGCCCCCGTCTGCCGGTGGCTGTTGAGAGCGAGGGTAAAGCTGTCGCTCGGCTGCACCGGGCGGCCCCGGACGCTCAAGTTGCGGATTCGCGCGCCGAGCGGGCGCAGCAGGTCGATGTCGTAGCGGGCGCCGCGGACCAGATCGTAGTCGTAACCCGGCACCGAGTGGTTGATCGCGACCCGGCCGGCGGGATCCACCAGGAAGTAGCGGGCGCTCCACTCCAGATACGCGCGGAGCTGGTTGCCCGAGATGCGCACGGCCCGAAGGGTGTTGTCGTAGGGATACAGCGACAGCAGGTGGCCCCGGCGGATGGTGTCGGCGTCGAACCCGGCGCGGAGGTCGAAGGCCGGAGCGGAGGCGAGGTCGGCGCCGGCCCGGCGGCGCTGAACCTCGAGCACGAAGTCGAGCAGCGGCGTCGGCCGGGCGCGGGCGGCGGTCGCCCTGAGCGGAACGCCCGCCACGCCGAGCGGCTGGTCCACCCACGCCTGCACCGCGGCGTGACTGGCTGCCAGCCTCTCGGTGACCAAAGCCGAAGGCACTCGGTCGGCGAGCGGCACGGCCTCCGCGCGGGTGCGGGTCACCCGCCAGCGGCCGTCGATCCGGCGCAGGTCCACGTGCACCACCGACACGCCTTCCGCGTTCCGGCGCGGCTGCACGAAGTGCACTCCGTTCAGCACCGAGTCGGCCATCTCCCGGTGCGAGTGTCCCACCACTACGACGTCAGGACGCACCGGCAGCTTCGCCAGCGACGCGGCGTCATGCTCCGCTCCGATACCGATGGTGTCGTAGGTCGAGGGGCCGTCCATCCCGCTGTGGATGAGCACGACGGCGAGGTCGGCCGACCGGCGCAGCGCGTCGAGGGTGGCCCTGGCGGTCCGGTCGATCGGCGCGACCCGAAGCTTGCCCTTGAGCTGGCTCCGGTCCCACACCATCACTCCGGGCGTGGTGAACCCCGCGACGCCGATGCGTACTCCCTGCCGCTGCAGAACCCGAAACGGCGGGAACACCAGCGTGTCGCCCCGCTCGGCGTAGATGTTGGCGCTGACGTAGGGAAACGCGGCGTCGCCGAGCGCGCGATAGAGGGCGGGAATGCCGAAGTCGAAGTCGTGGTTGCCCGGCGTCGCGGCGTCGTAGCCCACCAGGTTCATCGCTTCGATGACGGGATGGGGCGTGCGAGGCTGGACCCGGGCGTGATAGGTGGCGAACGGATCGCCCTGGAGCAGGTCGCCGGCGTCGAGCACGACCACCTGGCCCGGATAGCGCCGCCGGAGCGAGTCCACCACCGGCGCCACCCGCGCGAGTCCCCCGGCCGCCGGCCGATGAGCGAGGTAGTTCCAGCCGGTCGTGCGCCCGTGCACGTCCGTGGTGGCGACGAGCACGACGTGAGCACTGTCCGGGGCTTGGGCGACGGCGAGAGAGGCTGCGAGGAGCAGGGGGAGCATTGGCGGGGAAATATAGGCGTCAGCGGGGCAGCGGGGCAGCGGGGCAGGGG
>JACCSE010000049.1 GCA_013813145.1 Gemmatimonadales bacterium | reverse complement strand
TCCATGCCCTTGCCATCCTTTGGTTTCGGACATCGGCCGTCCTGGGAGTACGAAGCCCCGGAGGCCAGCGGAGCCGTGCTCGAAGAGCCGGAGCCGCAGCCGATCAGGAAGGGGTGGAAGGGGAAGGTCGCGATCGTGACCGGCGGCGCCACCGGCCTGGGCCGGGCGATTGCCATGGAGTTCGGCAAGCTGGGCTGCCACGTCTCGTTCTGCTTCGTGAACATGCCGGGTCGCGACGTCACCGAGCAGGCGCTGCTGACCGAGACCGCGCTCGCGGCCATGGGCATCGGCGTCCACGCCTGCCGCTGCGACGTACGCGACCGCGACGCCGTCGAAGCCTTCGTGCACGACACCAAGCAGAAGCTGGGTGGGGTGCACTTCCTGGTGAACAACGCCGGGATCGCGAACGACGGGGCGCTCTGGCGGCTGAGCGAGACGGCGTGGAACGAGGTGTTGGACACCAACGTCACCGGCGCCTTCAACTGCATCCGCGCGGTGGCGCCGATCTTCCGCTCGCAGCACTTCGGCAAGATCGTGAACGTAAGCGCGCATCAGGCCGAGCGGCCCGGATTCGGCGTCGCCAACTACGCGGCGAGCAAGGCGGCGCTCCTCGGGCTCACCCGTGCCGCGGCGGTGGAGCTGGGCCCGGCCAACGTGAACGTCAACGCGGTCGCGCCGGGGTTCATCCGGACGGAGCGGATGGGCATGCTTCCGTCGGAAGTGATCGAGCGGGCGCAGAAGAGCTCGGTGCTAGGTCGGGTGGCGGAGCCGGACGACGTGGCGCACGTGATCAGCTTCCTCTGCTCGGAGTCGGCGCGGCATATCACGGGGCAGACGGTCGTGGTGGATGGGGGGTTGTCGCTGGAGTAGTGCAGGTGTTGTTTGCGCTTTTCAGCCCCTGCAAGCGCTTTCGCGCCGCTGTCATCCCGAGCGGAGCGAGGGATCTTGCCGGCATGAGCCCGGACCGGCGCTACTACACGTATATGATGGCCAGTGCCTCCGGTGTGCTGTACACCGGCAGGACCAGCGACCTCCTGCGCCGCGTCTACCAACACAAGCATGGGTTTCTATCGCGATTCACCGCGGAATACGCGGTAACCAAGCTGGTGTACTACGAGCAGACGTCGAACAGCCGCACCGCCGTCGGGCGGGAGCGTGCAATCAAGCGGTGGCGACGGGAGAAAAAGGTGTGGCTGATCGAAGCGGCCAATCCGGGATGGATCGATTTCGCTGCGGTCTGGTTTCCGGACATGTCCGGGCAAGATCCCTCGCTGCGCTCGGGATGACAACGCTTGAGCGCTCGGGATGAAGTAGCGGCTGCAACTCGCGCTCCTGCTCCCGGGCACCTCTTCCGCTCCACCCCCGCTCCCTCGCCCCGCTTCCTCCCGCTCCCGCCTCCGCTGGTCCCTCCCTCCCACCCCCCCACCGGTGTAATTTCCCGCCGTGAATCCCATCGCGTTCGTGTTTCTCGTGCTGCTGCTCGCGTGCGGACGTGCGGGGGCGCAGCAGCCGGCGGGGGTGGCGCCGGCGGCTCCCACCCTGCCGGCGGAAGCGCTCGCCGGCCAGCAGGTCGCAGTCATGCCGCTCACCCTCGTCGCCGCCGACTCGACCCTCCAGAGCGATACTCTCTACGCCCCCTACCGCGATCGCCGCGCCGCGCTGACCTGGGCCGATTCGCTCATCGGCGAGGCGTTGACGGGTCGCGCCCCCGAGGTGCGCTGGGTGCTGCCGCCGGCGCTCCGGAAACTGGCCCGGCGCTCGCCCGGCATCGTGGGCGACCCCGACCAGATGGGGCAGGCGGTGCTGCGCTCCCCCAAACTCAGGGACATCCCCGACCCGCTCCGCTCCTCGCTGCGGAACCTCATGGCGGTCGCCGGCGGTCGGGTGGCGATGGTGCCCGCGGCACTCGCCTTTTCCAGCGGGCCCGACGGCCGGATCCGGGCCGACCTGTCGCTCGTCGCCGCCGATACCCGGTCCGGCCGGGTGATCTGGCGCACGCTCGCCGCCGGCCACGGGGCGGCACCCGAACCGGCGCTTGAAGCGGCGCTCGCAGCGGTACTGCCGGTCGATCTGACCGGCCCATGACCTACGACGTCACCCTCATTCCCGGGGACGGCATCGGCCCGGAGATCACCGCCCAGACCGTGAGGATGCTGGAGGCCACCGGGCTCCGCTTCAATTGGGACGAGGAGCTGGCCGGAATGGCCGCGGTGGAGGCCACCGGCACCCCGCTTCCCGATGCCACCGTGGAAAGCATCCGCAAGAACCGCGTCGCGCTCAAGGGTCCGCTCACCACGCCGGTCGGCACCGGTTTCCGCTCGGTCAACGTCGGGCTGCGCAAGGAATTCGAGCTCTTCGCCAACGTGCGGCCGGCCAAGACGATCGTCCCCGGCGGCCGGTTCGAGAAGGTGGACATCATCCTGGTGCGGGAGAACCTCGAGGGGCTCTACATCGGGGTGGAACACTTCGTCCAGATCGGCGACGACCCCCGGGCGGTCGCCGAGTCGATGGCCATCGTGACCCGTCGAGGGTGCGAGCGGATCGTCCGCTACGCCTTCGAGTACGCCATCAAGCACGGCCGCAGAAAGCTCACCATCGTCCACAAGGCCAACATCCTCAAGATGGTGAGCGGTCTGTTCCTGGAGGTGGGCCGGGCAGTGGCCCGGGAGTACGAAGGGAGGGTGGAGGCCAACGACATGATCGTGGACAACACCGCGATGCAGCTCGTGCTCCACCCCGAGCAGTTCGACGTGATGGTGACGACCAACATGTTCGGCGATATCCTGAGCGACGAGGTCTCCGGTCTCGTCGGCGGCCTCGGCCTGGCGCCCGGGGCCAACATCGGCACCAAGGCCGCGATCTTCGAGGCGGTGCACGGGAGCGCCCCCGACATTGCCGGGAGGGGCGTCGCCAACCCATCGGCCCAGATGTTCGCCGCCGCCATGATGCTGGATCACCTGGGCGAGCTGGACCGCGCCGAGCGGGTGCGGCGAGCCGTCATCGATACCATCGTGGGCGACAACATCCGGACCCGCGACCTGGGCGGCACCGCGACCACCGAGGAGTTCGGGAGTGCCGTCGCCCGGCGGGTCGCCTGAGGTTCCCTGCGCCCGGTGCGAGCGGCGATTCGCCGGGCTCCCCTGGGGCGAAGTCTGCCGGCAGTGTCGCTCGGAGCTCTCCCGGCGTGCGTCCCGAATCGCCAACCGCATCTCCCTGGCCGCGACGGCGCTGATGGCTGCGTACGTCGCGTTCCGCATGCCCCCCGATCCGATGGCTCGGCTCTACGGGGCGATCGCCGTGGTGGCGACCTACATCATCGTGCGGCGGGTGTCGAGCCGCTTGGCTATGGAGATGAT
>JACCSE010000048.1 GCA_013813145.1 Gemmatimonadales bacterium | reverse complement strand
CTCGCCGATCACTTCGTGGAGCACTATTCGCGACTGCATGGCCGGAGCATCAAGCGGATCTCCACTTCTGCGATCGACATGCTGATGAGCTATCACTGACCGGGCAACGTGCGCGAGCTGGAGAACGCGCTGGAGCGCGCTGTGCTGGTGGCAGCCGGCGACGTGATCCACGGGCACCACTTGTCGCCCACTCTACAGACGGCGGAAGGATCGGGGACGGTGATCTCCGGGTCGCTCGCGGAAGCGGTGGCGGCGTTCCCGAGCAACCTGATCCAGGACGCGCTCAAGAGCGCCACCGGCAACCGCACGCGCGCGGCGCGGCTGCTAAGCACGACGGAGCGGGTGATCGGGTACAAGATCCGTCGCTATGGAATCGACGCGGGGCGCTTCAAGGGGGACTGAAGAGCGACAATTCTGCGGGCCGCCTGCGCTCACACGCACGGAATTGTCCGATCCGCTTCCTGGTGGCCCCGTTCCCACCTCACTAGCCCTCCTGCAACTCGCTTTCCGACAACACTATGCTGCCAGGGCCCAGCCCTGGCTCGGCAGGGCTGGCGCGGCACGCGTCTTGTCTTACTCCCTCCCACCGACGTGACTCACCAGGAATTCAAGGGAGCAGGAATGATGATGCGACAGACACGTGGGCCCGCCTTGGCGCTGGCCCTCTCCACGCTCTTTTCCTCCGCGGCCGCCGGGCAGTCGATCGCCCTGCGCGCGCTGCCCTCCGCCGAACCCGCCCCGCCGCTCGCGGCTGTGTACCGAGTAGTGCTCCAAAGCGCGTGGCCCCAGCTTCAGGCCACCGCCGGCTGCGAGAACGGCGGCACCGAGACGGTTCAGGGCGTCCTCAGCCGAACCCCGGGCGGCGACTACACCGGCACCTTCACCCGGCATACCCGGCTCCTCTTCTGTGGCGCGCACGGCCCCCGGGCGGGTGCCTGCACCCTGGTGCTCGAGGGTGAAGGTCAGGTCGCCATGCAGGGTACGATCGTGGACGGCAACCAGGTGAGGCTGGTGTGGACGCCGACCGCGGGCCACGCCGCGGAGGTGCGCGGCGCCTGCGATGCGACGTTCAAAGAGGGGCTCGAGCGGATGTACCTCACGGCCGCGCACGGCGTCGAGTTCAGGCTCCCCGCCGCGGGCGCCGGGCCCCGAAGAGAATCGCTGGAGGGCTACGCCTGGGTCGTCGCGGTAGAGTAGGTCAGAGTTTGAGCTCGTACTCCATGTCCAGCCGGACCGCCGCGTTCACCTCCTCGAACACGACGTGGCGGTTTACCCGGCGGATGACCAACCGCTGCAGCGACCCGTGGCCGTTGCCGTGGCCGCGGTCGCGCCGGCGGTAGTAGATCACCTGAGCCGCGCTGTCCCCGGCGGTGCGAACAACCTCGAAGCCCTGCCGCGCGAGCACGGTGCGCGCGGCGCTCATCGCCTTGTCGGTCGAAACGGCGTACTGCTTGGCATTGCTCTGCGCCTGCGTCGGACCGGGGCGCACGCCGAGCGCGGCCGCGGCGAGCGCGAGTGAGAACACGGTGCGGCCTGCCTGCATGAGTGCCTCCTGGGGTCGGTCCGAAGCGGACACGAGGAGGCAAAAAGCGTGCGGGGAATGCCGTCGGGAGGGTGCAGGTTCTTTCACCGGAACCGGCCGAGCGGAATGCCAGCCGGCCGGGAGATTCGCCAGCGCTCAGGGCATAGTGGCGCGCGGGTCCAGCGTGCGCCGCAGTGCCTCGGCGAGCGCCGGCTGGGTGAACGGCTTCGGCAGGAACGCCACTGACTCCTGGACCAGTCCCTGGCGCAGCACGACGTCCGCGTTGTACCCGGACATGAAGAGGACCGCGAGGTTCGGCTGCGCCGCGGTGAGCGCGTCGGCCAGCTCGCGCCCGCTTCCGCCCGGCATCACCACGTCGGCGAGCAGCAGGTCGATCCCGCCGTTGCGCCCCGCGGCACAGGCCCGGGCGTCGGCTGCGCTCGCCGCCTCCAGCACGGTGTAGCCCATCTCGCGGAGCATCCGAGCCGTCAGCGCGCGGACCGTGTCGTCGTCCTCCGCCAGCAGAACGGTTTCCCGTCCCGCGGGCACATCGGGCACTTGGAGCAGGCCGGCCGTCTCGGCCTCGCTGTGCTCCCGCGGCAGGAGAACGGTAAAGCGGCTGCCCCGTCCTACCTCGCTCTCGACCTCGATGTGGCCGTCGGCCTGCTTCACGATGCCGTAACACATCGCCAGCCCCAGCCCGGTCCCGGCGCCCGGAGGCTTGGAGGTGAAGAACGGCTCGAAGATGCGCTCCTGCACCTCGGGCGACATGCCGGTGCCGGTGTCCAGCACTTCCAGGGCGACGTACTCGCCGGCACGTGCCTCGGGATGCAGGGGCCCGGGCGCAGTGCGACCCGCAGCGCGTCCTCGCCGTGGCGAGCGGTGCGGACTTCGTATCCCTGCTCCACCAGGATACGCTCGATGAGGCTGCAGACCATCGGATCGTCTTCGGCTACGAGGACGCGGCGGCGGACCGGTCCGGGAGGTCCGGGGTCGGACCCGGGGAAGGGCTCGGCACGCCACGGCTCGCCGGCGTCGAAAGCCTCACCGAGGAGAAGGAGGAGGGTGGTAATACCGCACTCCGGCGGAGGGATGGGATAAGCCGGTTCTGACTTCGGACGTGGAGCATTCGGATGTTAGACAGCCGCAGGGAGTGTCAACCCCGCCTCAATGCTCCCGCTGCCCCGCTGCCCCCCTACCGATCACCCCTCCCTCCTCACCTCCTTCGCCGCCTTGTCCTCCCGCAACCCCAGGAACCGCGGATGCCGCAGCAGCCCCGCCTCGGTCCATTCCGCGAAGCCGATCTGCGCCACCAGCCTCGGGGTGACCCACTGAACCGTCCCTGCCGGGAGCGGCCCCGGGGCGAAGGGCGAGGTGCGGCGGTGCAGGGGAGTCAGCTTCCGGTGCAGCAGTTCCAGCGTGACGCGGTCGTAGCCGGTGCCCACCTTGCCGGCGTAGCGGAGCGACTTGCCGTCGTAGTACCCCACCAGCAGCGCCCCCAGCCGCTCGCGCGAGCCTTGGGGCTCGGTGTAGCCGCCGATCACGAACTCCTGCTGAAACACGCACTTGATCTTGAGCCACTCGGGCGACCGAGTGCCGACGTACCGCGATTCCGCCCGCTTGGCGATGATTCCCTCCGCGCCGCGACTACAGGCATCGCGATACATCCGCGCCGAACCGCTGGTGCGGAACGGAGTGAAGCGGATCGGGTCGTCGTACCATACGACGTCGCGCAAGACCGCCTTCCGGTCCACCAGCGGGAGGCCGGTGAGGTCGATCCCCTCGTAGTAGAGCGCGTCGAAGAGGTAGAGCATCACGGAGACGCCGGTCCGCGCCGCCCGCACCGCGTCGCGGAGCTGCATCCGCTGCTGGAGCAGGGCGAAGCTCGACACGCCGCGGACCGGATCGATGGCGACGACTTCGCCGTCCAGCACCGCATCCCCCCGCACCGCCATCGAGAGCGCCTCGACCAGCTCGGGGTACGCGGCGTCGAGCGGCTTGCGGTTCCGGGAGAAGAGCCGCACCCGTCCGCCGCTGGCGAAGATCAGCACTCGGACGCCGTCGAGCTTGGGCTCGTAAAGCCAGCTCCCCGCGGTGGGCGGATCGTCGGTGAGGGTGGCGAGCATCGGCGGGATCCAGACCGGCTGGGGCCGATACCGCAGCGGCGCGCCACGGGTCTTCGTCATCCGGTCCTCCCCGCGCCGAGCACGGCGCTCAGGTCCTGCTTCCGGTCGAGGATGCCCGCCCACGCGTCGCCGTCCCCCGCGAGCCGGTCGGGGACGGTGCGGAGGGTAAAGTCGGTGGGATACACCGATTCCAGCTCGTCCCAGCGGAGCGGCATGGAGACGGTGCCCGCCGCATGGCGCCGGGGCGAGTAGGGAACGGCGAGCGACTTGCCGCGGCTGTTCTGGTTGTAGTCGAAGAAGATCTTGCCCCGGCGGCGCTCGACGGCCCAGTCCACCGTCACTTCCTTGGGATGCTCCCGGAGGGCGTGCCGGGCGATGGTCTCGGCGACCTCCCGGGCGGCGTCGAAATCGAGGTCGCGGACGATCGGCAGATAGAGGTGGAGACCGGTTCGGCCCGAGGTCTTGGCCCAGGTCTCGAGGCCGAGCCGGGCGAGCTGCTCGTGCACCCGGAGCGCGAGCCTCCGGGTACGCTGGAAGGCACGCCGATGCAGCTCCGGCTCCTCCCCCCGGCCCTCTTTGCCGGAGTAGACGTAGGGGTCGAGGTCGAAGACCACGAAGTCGGGGTAGTTGAGCACCGAGCGGTCGAGGGCGGCCTCGGAGCCGGTGAAGCGCTTGCCGTGGCGCAGCGCGTCGGGAGCGCGCTCGGTGCGGGAATACCAGGCGTGCAGCTCGAGCCCGGCCATCTGACCCAGCCAGAGGAGCGTGGCGAGGTTCTCGGCGATGACGTAGGCGCCGTTCTCGTCCCCCGCGCTGGAGTAGATCGAGACGGTGCGCACGAACGGCGGCACCGGCTCCCAGTGCTTCTGATAAAAGCTCTTCCCCGCGATGCCGTTGGGAAACCGGGTGACGAAGACCGGCCGGTCGGCCAGGTGCGGCAGCATGTAAGGCGACACCCGCGCGAAGTAGCGCAGCAGGTCGCGCTTGGTCAGCGGCTTCTTCCGCCCGGCCCCCGGCCACAGCGCCTTGTCCAGATTCGTCACCGGCAACTCATGCCCCTCCACGGTCAGCGTCGTCCGCTGCTGCGGGGTTTCGAGTTGCTCGACTACCGCTTGGATCGCTTGGCTCACATCACTGGCCCTTTACCACGAAGGCACGAAGGAGCACGAAGGACACGAAGGACAGCAACTGATCTTGTTGTTTTTTCCTTCGTGTACCTTCGTGCCCTTGGTGCCCTCGTGGTGAATACAGCAACGATCTCCAACGATCTCAGCTCACCTTACGCGTGCGCCGGCGCGCGGTGGGGCGGGCGGCGCGGCGGGAGGCGGGCTTTCCGTTTCCGCCTTTCTTGGCGGCTTCGACACTCTTGCGGAGAGCGTCGGCCAGGTCGATGACTTTGGAATCGCCCGCGGTGGGCGAGGTGACGACTTCGCGGCCTTCCAGCTTGGCCTCGATCAGCTCGCCAAGGGCCTCGCGGTAGCGGTCGTTGTACTCGGTCGGATCGAAGGGCTTCCGGAGCAGGTCGATCAGGGTGAAGGCCATGTCCATCTCACGGTCGGTGACCTTCGCGCCGCTGGCCTCCACTTCGGGGCGGGCGCGGACCTCGTCCGGGTAAAAGAGAGTTTCCAGCATCATCACCCCCTCCTGCGGACGCAGAGCGCAGAGCTGCTCCTTCTTCCGGATCGTGATCGTCGCGACGGCAGCGAGCTTTTTCTTCTCCAGGGCCCGAAGCAGGAGCGCGTAGGGCTTCTGCCCCCGCTCATCGGGCTCGAGATAGTAGCTCCGCTCGTAGAAGACCGGATCGATCTCCTGTTCCTCGACAAAGCCGCTGAGCTCGATCGAGTGTTTGCTCGGCAGGGGCAGCTTCTCGAAGTCCTCGTCGGTCAGGACGACGTACTGGCCCTTGGCGTACTCGTAGCCCCGGACCGTCTCGTTCCAGGCAACCTCCTCCTCGTCCGTCGGGCACCAGCGGACCTGCTTCAGGCGGGTGCCGCAGGTCGCGTGGAGGAGGTTGAAGGAGATGTCCTTGCTCTCCGTCGCTCCGTACAGCTTGACCGGGATGGTGACCATCCCGAAGCTGATCGAACCGCTCCAGATCGCCCTCGCCATCGGTACCCTCCGGTAAGTGCGCATTGGCTCAGAGCATGGACAAGAGGAGCGGCAGTTTTCCACACGCCGCCCAGGATATCCACAGGCTTATCAACATAACTTGTTGATAAATAACAACTTACGGCATTGCGATATTGCTGGACTGAGGAAGGTAAGGCTGTGGGTCAGATCACAGGAGGGGGGCTTACTGCGCGGCTTTGATCTCGGCCGGCTTGAGCCCGGTCACCGCCTTGAGGATCCGCTTGATGGCGGTGGTGTCGCGGGACGAGACAACTTTCGGTGCCAGCGACTCAGCTACTAGGAGCGAGGGAAGAGTGAGGTTCATCGCGCCTGGCGCCGGCGCGATAGCCGGTGACGAGGTCAATCCGGCCGCCGCCGGTGGCGTCGCCACCTGCAGCGGAGCCGTGGCCCCTGCCGAGGACGACCAGGCCTGCGACGGCGGTCCCGAACGGGGCAGGGC
>JACCSE010000039.1 GCA_013813145.1 Gemmatimonadales bacterium | reverse complement strand
ACGGCACGCTGGGCCTGCCGGTCATTCCCCCGGAGCTGCGCGAGGGACGCGGCGAGGTCGAGGCGGCAGCCCGCGGAGCGCTGCCGCCCCTGCTGGAATCGCGCGACCTCCGCGGCTTCCTCCACTGCCACACGACCTACTCCGACGGCTCCAATTCGGTCGAGGAGCTGGCGCTCGCCTGCCGGGCGGCCGGCTACGAGTACGTGGGCATCACCGATCACAGCCAGGCCGCGGCCTACGCCGGCGGGCTCAAGCCCGACGACCTGCTCCGGCAGTCGGACGAGATCGACGAGGTCAACGCCCGGCTCGACGGCATCCGGGTGCTCAAGGGCGTCGAGGCGGATATCCTCCAGGACGGGCGCATTGACTTCGAGTCGCGCATCCTCGAGCGGCTCGACTTCGTGATCGCCTCGATCCACAGCCGGTTCAATATGACCCCACCGGAGATGACCGCGCGGATTCTCGCGGCCATGGACAACCCTTACCTCACCATCATCGGCCACCCCACCGGCCGGCTCCTGCTCTCCCGCGACCCGTACGGTATCGATCTCGAGGCGGTGATCGAAAAGGCGGCGGCAACCGGCGTGGCGCTCGAGGTCAACGCCGATCCCCACCGGCTGGACCTCGACTGGCGGGTGCTCCGCCGAACCCGCGAGGCGGGAGTGGCAATCTCGATCGGCGCGGACGCGCACAGCGCCGGCGGCATCAAGAACGTGGACTTCGGCGTGGCGATGGCGCGGAAGGGCTGGCTCGGTCCGGACGACATCCTGAACGCACGACCGCTCGAAGACTTCCTCGCGTACGCGTGCCGCCGGCGCGGCTGATCGTGCGGCGGGGCAGGCGGCTGTCGGCGCGGCCGGGCAGCCGTCTCTCCGCGGAGAGCATCTTTGCGCGACTGGGGAAGGAATATCCCACCGCGGCATGCGCGCTGAACCACCGAAGTCCTTTCGAGCTTCTCGGGGCCACCATCCTCTCGGCGCAGTGTACCGATGCCCGGGTGAACCTGGTGACGCCGGCGCTCTTCGCCCGCTACCCGACACCCGCCGCGCTCGCGAGCGCCCGGCAGGAGGACGTGCAGGATATCATCAAATCCACCGGCTTCTTCCGCAACAAGGCGAGGAGCCTGATCGGCATGGCGCAGGGGCTCGTGGCTGAGCACGGTGGACAGGTGCCCCGCACCATGGAACAGCTCCGGCTGCTCCCGGGTGTCGGCCGGAAGACCGCCAACGTCATCCTGGGCAACGCCTACGGGATCAACGAAGGAGTCACGGTGGACACCCACGTGTCCCGCCTCTCGCAACGCCTGGGGTTGAGCCGTCATGACGACCCCGTCAAGATCGAACAGGACCTGGTGCGACTCTTCCCCCGGGACGACTGGGCGCTGCTCTCCCACCTCCTGATCTTTCACGGCCGGCAGGTGTGCATTGCCCGCCGGCCCCGTTGCGAGGAGTGCGTCCTCGCCGACCTCTGCCCGTCGGCGCTGGTGTGAGCCGCCTCCGTCTCTCCCGAGGCTGGCTCCCGGCCGCGGCCGCGCTGGGGCTCGGTCTGGCAGCGCTGCTGCGGAGCTCCGCGGGCGCACAGTCGCCCTGGTCGCTGCTCCCACTCGAGGGGGCCAGGCGCACGGGGACCTTTCGCGACCCGCGGCTGGTGGAGAACTCCGGCGTGATCCCGAGCAGGACCCAGCCCGGCATCCTCTGGACCCTCGCCGATTCCGACGGCCCCGCGCGGATTTTCGCCACCGATACACTTGGCGAAGACCGGGGCAGCTTCCGGCTGCGCGGAGCCCGCAACGTGGACTGGGAAGCGATCAGCGCGGGGCGCTGCGAGGCAGGCATCTGTCTGTACGTGGCCGACACGGGAGACAATCTCGAGCAGCGCCAGTCGGTCCAACTGTATCGGATCCGGGAGCCGCGGGTGGACTCGCTGGGCAGAGAGCCCCGTACGAGCTCCCGGGTCGAACGCCTCGAAGTCCGATACCCCGACGGCTCTCACGACGTCGAGGCCGCCTTCGTGGACGGCCAGGGCGACGTACACCTGATCAGCAAGGGCCGCACGTCGGGCTTCCGGCACTACCGGGTGCCGGCGGGAGCCTGGAGCGCGCCGGCAACGGTGGCTCAACCGCTGGGCGTCCTGACCATCGAGGAGGGCCGCAGCCTGGGTCGGCTGGTGACCGACGCGGCGATCTCGCCCAACGGCAGGCTGGTAGCGGTGCGCACCTACGCGGAGATTTTTCTGTTTCACTTCACCGGGCGCGGAACCCTGCGCCCGGCCTGGATGGGGTGCCGCCTCGCCGGTCTGGAGCTCCAGGGTGAAGGCGTCGCCTGGCTGGACGACTCGACGGTCGTTCTGACCAGCGAAGGGATCCTTGGGATGCCCGGCACGATCTCGCTGGGACGCTGTTCGAGCACGAGCTCCTGACCGGAGACCTCGGCAGGCAGGAAACTTGCCTCCCCAGCTCAATTCGACAGAATCCCAGTGCCTCGGACCGCACTTGCCCGCCGATCTGCCGCCGGGGGGGCGGGACCCAGGACAGGGCGGCAGGCGGCCCGAGCGGTGTAAGCATAAAGCCAGTCACGACTTGGACTGGAAAAAGGGGGCCCTTGCCTTTAGTGATCGAGGCCGGCAGATCGACCGGGAAGCGCCCAGTGGCCGTCCAGCCACTTGCAGATCGCCGCGCTCGACGAATCCTGGTGGTGGCCCCCCAGCCGTTCTACGAGGACCGTGGCACCCCCATCGCGCTTCGCCAGGTACTTGAGGCCCTCAGCGAATTGGAGTATCGCGTAGATCTCCTGACCTTCCCTGTGGGTCAGGACATCGAGCTGCCTGGGCTCACCATCTACCGCACCGGGAATCCCTTCGGGATCTCTCAGGTGCCCATCGGCTTCTCCGCCCAGAAAGTATTGCTCGATCTCTCCCTCACCGCCAAGCTTGCCTCCCTGCTCCGTCGCGAACGGTACACCTGCCTGCACGCGCTGGAGGAAGCCGCGTTTCCCGCCGCGGTGGCGGGCCGGCATCATGGGGTCCCCCTACTCTACGACATGCAGTCGAGTCTGCCCGAGCAGCTCCTCCGGCAACGAGCGCTACGGCTCCAGGTGGCGCGTCGGCCGCTGGAGGCAATCGAACGCTGGCTCCTCACCCGGGCGGACTTCGTCGTCAGTAGCGCCGGTCTCGCGGACCGGGTCGTCCGCATGGCCCCGATCACACCGGTGCGGGAGTGGCGGTTCCCCAGTCGACCGGTGGCGACCGACCCCGCCGGAGCCCTCGCTCTCCGGAGGGAGCTGGGGCTGGCGCTCGATGAGCGCGTCGTGCTCTACAGTGGGACTTTCGAGCCCTACCAGGGGCTGCCGGAGCTCATCACCGCCATCCCGCTGGTCTTGGCCGAGGCTCCCGCTGCGAGGTTCGTGCTGGTCGGAGGCGACGGGACGAACGGCTTCGCCGGCAGCGAAGCGGTCGCCCCGCTGCTGGCGAGCAGGGTGCTGCGGATCATCGACCGCCAGCCCCGGCCGGCCATGGCCGCCTATCACGCCCTGGCCGACGTACTGGTCTCCCCCCGCGCCTACGGTGGCAACCTGCCGCTCAAGGTATTCGACTACCTCGCCGCCGGGCGGCCTATCGTCGCGACCGACATCCCGACTCACCGAACGGTGTTGGCCGAGGATCGCGCGGTTCTCGTCGCCCCCGCGAGTGGAGCGATCGCCGAAGGGATCCTGTCGCTGTTGCGGGATCCCGAGCGGGCAGCCCGGATCGGCCGGGCGGCGCGCCGCTACGCCCGGGAACATCTCGCCTGGGAGGCTTTCGTCAGCTCAGTCGAGGAGATCTACGAGGAGGTACATCGGCATGCCCGCGGCCGGTGACCCCCAGGCCTCAGGCTCACGGCTGGTCTCAGTGATCATCCCGGCCCGAAACGAGGCACGTAGCATCGGCGGCCTCGTTCGATCCGTGCTGGCCCAGGCGGCGGACGGAGTGCGAATCGAGGTGATTCTGATGGACGACGGCTCGACTGACGGCACCGCCGACGCGGCGGCGGCGGCCGGAGCGCACGTCCACCGGCTCGAACCGGGTGGCGGGGGCGGCAATCCCGCCGCGGCCAGGAACCGGGGTGCCCAGCTCGCGACCGGTGATCCACTCGTATTCCTCGATGCCGATTGCATGCCGGCCCCGGCCTGGGTGGCGAGGCTCCTCGCGGCCCACGATGCCGGAGCAAAGGTGGTCGGGGGCTCGTTGGATCTGCCCGCCGATCTGCCTGCGATGGCGCGCTGCGACTATTACTGCGGCTGGTACCACGTGCATTCCCGGCGCGCGGGCGGCGAGGTGCCCAATCATCCTCCGGGCAACCTCAGTGTGGGCCGCGAGGCATTCGGCCGCACCCGGGGGTTTACCGAGGAGCAGCCGGTGGCGTACGCCCATGAGGAGCTCGCCTGGCAGGCGGAGGTGCGGCGCACCGGGGGCCACATCGTGTTCGAGCCCCGCGCCATCGTCTTCCATTACAACCGGCCCGGCTTCGGCAATCTTCTCCGGCGAAACTACCGGTGGGGCTACAGCGCGATCGAGAGCAAGGCACCGACCGGAGCCGCTCGGCAGGCGTGGATCTACCACCATCCCGGCCTGCTGGTCGCCGGCAGCCTGCCCCTCGCCCTTGGCAGCACGGCCTACATCGTGGGCTGCTGGCTGCGGGCCGGCATCCTTGAACCGCTCCTGATGCTGCCGGCGATCCTAGCGGCGCGACTCGCCTACTCGGCGGGTCTCATTGCCGGAGGGCTCCGGTGGATGCGGCAGGGCGAAGCCGCGCCGGCGGTGCGGCCGAGGTGGGAATGACCGAGCCCCGACTGCGCGTCTCTATCGCCATCTGCACCCACGACCGTCCGGCGCTGCTCGCGCGGGCGCTCGACTCCGTGGTCGGTCAGGCACCGCCTGCGCACGAGGTCGTGGTAGTGGACAACGCGCCGGGCGCGGACGCCACCCGCATTCTGGTCGAGCGCCAGCTCCCCGCCGTCCGCTACACGGTGGAGCCCATTCCCGGGCTCGACTTCGCTCGCAACCGCGCCCTCGCCGAGGCAACCGGGGAGATCGTGGCCTTCCTCGACGACGACGCGGTGGCCGCCCCCGGCTGGGCCGAGGCGTTACGCCGGAATTTCGCCGACCCGCGGGTCGCGGTCTGTACCGGCCGGGTCGAGCCACTCTCGCTGGAG
>JACCSE010000034.1 GCA_013813145.1 Gemmatimonadales bacterium | reverse complement strand
CCGCCGTCCTGATGATCGCCTCCACGTCTCCCCGCGGATCCCGCAAGGCGATGTCGTGGTCTCGAGCGCGGAGGGAATCCAGCGTGGTGCCGGTGAACCCGTCGCTCTCGACAATGACGCTGTCGGGCAGGGCCTGGTGGTGCATGCGGGGGGCGGTGACGGCCTCGGGCAGCGGCATACGGTGGTCGATCACGTTGGAGATGACGTGATATACCATCGTGATGATGCGGGGGCCGCCCGGGGTGCCCACGACCATGTGCAGCTGGTTCCTGGGGTCAAGGACTATGCTGGGGGTCATGGCCGAGAGCATGCGCTTTCCGGGCGCGATGGCGTTGGCCTCGCCTTGCACCAGCCCGTACAGGTTGGGTTTCCCGGGGGCGGTGGCGAAGTCGTCCATCTCGTCGTTGAGCAGGAATCCGGCGCCCGCCACCGTCACCGCGCTGCCGTAGCTGTTGTTGAGCGTCGTCGTGCAGCTCACGGCGTTGCCCTCGGCGTCCACCACCGAGTAGTGGGTGGTCGACGATCCGGCGCGCACCGCCGGATCGAACAGCGGCGTCGGCGATGCGCGCTCCCCGATCTCCGCGCGCAGGTTTGCCGCGTATTTTTTGGAGAGCAGTCGGTCGAGCGGATTCTGCACGAACGCCGGGTCGCCCAGGTAGGTGTTGCGATCGGTGAACGCGCGGCGCATCGCCTCCGCTTCCCGGTGCAGCAGGGCGGGGGACCCGAACGGCGGCAGTGGATCGTACCCCTCCATGATGTTGAGGATCTGGCCCATGGTGACTCCGCCCGATGAGGCGGGAGGCATCGAGTAGATCGTGTGCCCACGGTAGCTGATGCCTACCGGCTCCCGCCAGATCGCCTCGTAGCCCGCCAGATCCTCGTGGCTGATCATGCCTTCGCCGCGCCCCATCTCGGCCACGATCAGATCGGCCACGCGCCCCCGGTAGAAGCCCGCGGCGCCGCCGTCGCGGATCGCCGTCAGGGTCGCGGCCAGGTCCGGCTGACGAAGCACCGAGCCGGGCTCCGGCGGCCGGCCCCCCGGTAGAAAGCTGGCTCGCGACGCCGGAAAGAGCGCCAGCCGCGCGCTGTCGTCAGCGATGGACTGGCTGCGGTACTGGTCCACCACGAATCCGTCGCGGGCCAGCCGGATCGCCGGCTCGATCACTGCCGCCAGCGGCAGCCGCCCCAGCGCGCGATGGGCCTCGACCAGCCCGGCCACTGAGCCGGGTACCCCCGCCGCCAGGTGACCGGTGACGCTTCGCTCGGTGGGCTCGCCCCGCTCGTCGAGATACATGTCGCGGGTGGCGCGGGTCGGCGCCGTCTCCCGGTAATCGAGCGCGCGGACCTCTGCATCGGTCGTGCGGATCACCATGAACCCGCCGCCGCCCAGGTTGCCCGCCTCCGGGTGCGCCACCGCCAGCGCGAACCCCACCGCCACCGCCGCATCCACCGCGTTGCCCCCGCGGCGGAGCAGGTCCCGTCCGATCTCGCTCGCGAGCGGATGCCCGGAGACGACCATCGCGGAATCGGCCTCGGTGACCTTGGCGTCGCCGCGGAAGGACCACTCCCTCGAGATCCCCAATGCGGGCTCGGGCGCACGGGCGCAGGCGGTGGTGAGGACGAGAGCCAGGAGAAGCGTCGGTGACCGGTGGATCGTCACGCGGACCTCGAGCGGGCGGAGGGGGGAATCCCGGAGGTTGCCCCGGGCGATGGACGCGGTCAATTTAATCAGCTTCGCGCCGCTCGGTTGAAGGATGTCACATGTCACCCTGAACGGAGTGAAGGGGACATACCCTGAGGCATGCCCCCTTCGCTTCGCTCAGGGTGACAAACGGCCGAGATCACTATCCCTGGCTGACCACTGCGTGGCTGACGACTACCTCGATTCGCGTCTGACCGAACGGCGCAACCCCCGCAGCTCCACCATCGATACCGCCTCCGCGCTCGAGATCGTCGATCTCATCGGCGCCGAGGACGCCACCGTCCCCGGCGCGGTGGGGCGCGCGCGCGAGGAGATCGCTCGCGCGGTGGACCTGGTCGAGACGTCCTTCCGGGCCGGCGGCCGGCTGCTCTACGTCGGCGCCGGCACCAGCGGCCGGCTCGGCGTGCTCGACGCGGCCGAGTGCCCACCCACCTTCGGCACCCCGCCCGAGATGGTGGTCGGGATCATCGCCGGCGGGCTGCCCGCCCTGATTCGATCGATCGAGGGCGCCGAGGACGACGTGAACGCCGGCATCGGCGAGATGGACGCGCGCCGGGTGGGGCCCAACGACGTAGTCATCGGCATCGCCGCCAGCGGTACCACTCCATTCGTCCGCGCCGCGCTGGGCCGCGCCCAGGCGCTCGGCGCGCGAACCGCGCTGGTGTCGTGCTCCCAGCCGCCCGCGCTGCTTTGCGACACCTGCGACGTCTGCATCACCGTGCTGGTGGGTCCCGAGATCGTTACCGGCTCCACACGGATGAAGGCGGGAACCGCCACCAAGCTGGTGCTCAACACCATCACTACCGGCGCCATGATCCGGGTGGGCAAGATCTACGGCAACCTCATGGTCGATCTCCGCGCCTGGAACGACAAGCTGGTGGACCGAAGCCAGCGGATCGTGATGGAGACGACCGGACTCGATCGGGAGGCCGCGCGCGGCGTGATCGAAGCCGCCGAAGGTCGGGTGAAGACCGCGATCGTGATGGCGCGGCGCGGCGTCTCCAAGCCCGAGGCGGAGCGGCTGCTGGACGAACACCAGGGCAGGCTCCGCGCCATCGTGGGCGATCCGCCGCCGGTCCGCAGCGCGTGAGCGAGCCCCCCACGCTGGCCGTCGGTCTCATGTCGGGCACCTCGCTCGACGGCGTGGACGCGGCGCTCGTCCGGCTCGAGGGGCCCACTCACGCCACCCTGCTCTCGTTCGTCACCCGTCCCTACACCAACGGGGAGCGCGCCGAGCTGCGGGCCGCGCTCGACCCCGCGGGGCAGGGGGGCGCCCCCGCGCTCGCGCGGCTGCACGTGCGGATCGCGGAGTGGGCCGCCGAGACCGTGCAGATCCTCCTGGCGCAGGCGCGGGTACCCGCCTCCGATCTCTCCTTCATCGCGTTTCCCGGGCAGACCATCTGGCACGAGCCTCCGCTGGTCACCTGGCAGCTCGGCGAGCCGGCCATCCTGGCGGAGCAGTTCGGCGTGCGGGTGGTGAGCGGTTTCCGACCCCGAGACGTCGCGGCGGGAGGGCAGGGG
>JACCSE010000026.1 GCA_013813145.1 Gemmatimonadales bacterium | reverse complement strand
ACTCACCGCACCGTCACCCGACCCACCGTATTCCTATCCGTCCCGAACCAGACCTCCCGGGTGGGTGCATGGAACACCATGTGCCGGACGGTGTTCGGTGCGTCCCCGCCACTGACCGCCACGCTGTCGGTAAAGCCGCCCGCTTTGGCGTCGAACGCGACCAACCGGTTGGGCTGCAGGCCGCTCTCGGCCACCCATAACCGGTCGCGGTGGTCCACGGCCATGGCGTAAGGGAGGGAGCGCGGGCCGCCCGGCATGGCGAACTCTCGCACCTTGCCGCTGACCGGATCCAGCCGGCCCAGATAGCCCCGGGCGTAGTCCGGATACCAGACGGCGCCGTCGGAGGTGACGCCGATGCGGCGAGGACGTGCGCCTTCGGGCAGCTCGTAGCGCCGTGGCTCCATCGTCTTTGGATCGATCATGCCGAGCTGGTTGGTCCCGAAGAGATCGAACCACACCCGGCCGCTCTCGTCGAACACGATGCCATAGGGCCGAGTGCCCTCGCCGGTCTTCCACAGCCGGATCTTGCCGCTGGCACCGTCGAGCCGGCCGACGGCTCCGGCCTGCTGCGCGGTGAACCAGGCGTTCCCCGCGCGGTCGACGATCATCGTGTGCGGGTCGCGCACCTCGGGGTCGGGCATCGGGTAGGAGGTGAGCTTCCGGGTCTCGGGATCGAGCCGCACAAGGCGGCCGTTCCGGTTACCGGTGTACCAGACCATCCCCTTCCCGTCCACGACCAGATTGTGGGGATGGGTGCCCGGATCGATCTCGTAGCGCTCGAACCGCCCGCGCTTGGGCTCGAGATACGCGATGTAGTTGCCCTCCTGCCCCGCGAACCAGACGCGACCTCTGGCGTCCACGAAGGGATCCCGGGGGCGGGTGTCCTCCCAGGGTACGGTCCATTCCTTCACGTCGAGCGCGGCCCCTGCCGGCGGCGGATCGGTCGGAGTGCCGGCGGGGGCGGCGAGGACGAGAGCGAGCGCGGGTAAGGTCAGCTTCAGCATAGTTTCCTCCTGCCACGTAATATCGCATACTAGACTAAGGGTGGAATGTGAACGGAAAACGGCAAACGGCGTGGCTGGGCAGCCCGTTCACCGTTTACCGTTCACCGTTCTCCTCGTTGGCCCGGAGGTTGCCTTGGCGCGCTCCCGAGCGATGCTGGTTCTTCTCCTGCTCTCCGCCACCGCTTCACTCCACGCGCAGCACCGCGCCCGCGCTCGCGCGCTCGGGGTGGTGCCGGGGACCCTCCCGCCCGGCCGGCACAACGCGATCACCGATGTCGCCGGTGTCCGAGTGGGCCACGCCACGGTGCGCGAGGGCGACTCGGTCCGCACCGGGGTCACCGCCATCCTTCCCCACGGCGGGAACATTTTCTTCGACCGGGTTCCCGCCGCCATCTACGTGGGGAATGGCTTCGGTAAGCTGATCGGCCTCACCCAGGTGGCCGAGCTCGGCGAGTTGGAGACGCCCATTCTGCTCACCTGCACGCTGTGCGTGTGGAGGGCCGCGGACGCGCTGGTGGCGCGGCTTCTGGCCGCGCCGGGAATGGAGCAGGTCCGGTCGATCAACCCGGTCGTGGGCGAGACCAACGACGGGTACGCCCTCAACGCCATCCGCCGGCGACCGATCGCACCGGTCCACGTGCACGCGGCGCTCGAAGGAGCGATGGGAGGTCCGGTGCCGGAAGGGAGCGTGGGCGCTGGAACCGGCACCGTGGCCTTCGGCTGGAAAGGCGGCATGGGCACCTCCTCCCGCCGGGTGACCGCGGCCGACAGCGGCTGGACCGTCGGTGTGATCGTGCAGACCAATTTCGGGGGCGACCTCCACATCCTCGGCGTACCCGTCGGCCGGGAGCTCGGCCGGAAGGGACTGGCCCGCCCGGGCTCCATCATGATCGTCGTCGCCACCGACGCTCCGGTGCTCTCGCGAAATCTCCAGCGGCTCGCCGCCCGCGCCATCATCGGCCTGGGCCGCACCGGATCGGTCATGGACAACGGCTCCGGCGATTACGTCATCGCCTTCTCCACCCATCCGGCCGTGCGCCGGCACCCTCGCACGGAGCGGCACAGCTCGGCGGAGCTGGGCGACGACGCCATGTCCCCTCTGTTCCAGGCAGTCGTGGAAGCGACCGAAGAGGCTATCTACAACTCGCTCTTTACCGCCACCACCGAGCGCGCCGGCGGCAATATCGTCGAGGCTCTCCCGGTAGAAGCGGCGCTGGAGATCCTTCGCAAGCGAGGGGCACTCAGGTGATCGAACAGCTCCTCTCCCCTTCCCGCGACGCGTGGATGGTCGAGCCCGGGATCTGGTCGGTGCTCCCGCGGTCCGCCCCACCGCAGCGCTACGACGCGCGAGTGAAGGTCTACGATCTGGTGGTCGGCAACCGCACCTACAACCGGGTACTCTGGGGAAGCTCGGCATCCAAGTACGCGCGATTCGCCGATGCGTCAGTGTCGTCCCGGGCGTCCGGCTGGCATCTGGACGCCGGGTGCGGCTCGCTGATCTTCAGCGCGCAGGCCTACGCACGGCATCGGTACCGGCCGGTCGTGCTGCTGGATCGTTCGGTGGGGATGCTGCGGCAGGCGCGGACCCGGCTGGAAAAGCTGGAACCGGCGCGGAAGGCTCCGCTCCTGCTGCTCCAGGCGGATCTCCTGGATCTTCCCTTTCGGGCCGGGGTGTTCGACAGCGTGCTCTCGATGGGTGTCCTGCACCTATTCTCCGAACCCGAGCGAGTACTCGGCGAGCTGATCCGGGTGCGCGCCCCATCCGGGGTTCTGTTCCTCAGCAGCCTCGTCCTTGGCCGTTCGGTGGGCGACGCCTACCTGCGCCTGCTCCATCTCTGCCGTGAGGTGGCTCGTCCCCGCTCGGTCGCGCAGATCCGGGCGCTGGCTCTCCGGAGCGCCGGCCGGCCGCTGCGGATCCGGCGGAAGGGGAGCATGCTGTTCATCGAGGCGGGGCAAAGGTAGCGCGGTGAGCGGTCCGCAACTCACTCCCGAGCGCCGGAGCCGGATCGAGGAGCTGTTCGAGGCGGCGCTCGACCTGGCCGCTGAAGGGCGTGCCGAGTTCCTGACCGAGGCCTGCGCCGGCGATGCGGAGCTACGCGCCGAGGTCTCGGCTCTGCTCGAGGCTCACGCCCGGCCGGAGGGAGTGTTGGAAGCCGACCCGCGGCGGTTGATGAGCACCGATCCCGTGGCGCTCGCGCCAGGGGAACGGGTCGGCCACTACGAGGTGGTTCGGGAGATCGGCAGGGGCGGCATGGCCGCGGTGTACCTCGCCAACGACGAGCGCCACGACCGGCGCCTGGCGCTCAAGGTCCTTCACCCCGGCCTCGCGGCGCTCTTCGGGCAGGAGCGATTCAAGCGGGAGATCCGTTTCGCCGCGCGACTCCATCACCCGCACATCCTTCCGCTTCACGATTCGGGCGAGGCGGGCGGGCGCCTCTGGTACACCATGCCCTATGTGGACGGCGAGAGCCTGCGGGAACGGCTTCGCCGAGAGGGGCGGCTGGAGGTGGCGGAGGCCGTCCGCATCGCGTGCGAGGTGGCCGACGCCCTGGACTACGCCCACCGCGAGGGGGTGATTCACCGGGACGTGAAGCCCGAGAACCTTCTGCTGACCCGGGACGGCGAGGTGCTGGTCGCCGACTTCGGCATCGGCCGGGTATACGATGCGTCCACTCCCGACACCACCTTGACCCACACCGGGATGCTGATCGGCACCCCGGCCTACATGAGCCCGGAACAGGCTCTGGGCGCGCGGGGGCTCGACGGACGCACCGACGTGTACAGTCTCGGCTGCGTGCTGTACGAGATGCTCGCCGGCCAGCCGCCGTACGTCGCGCCGACGCCTCAGGGCGCTATCGCGGGTCACATCGGCGAGCCGGTTCCCTCGGTCCGCCGACACCGCCCCGAGGTGCCGCCGGCGCTCGAGTCGGCCCTGCGGCGGGCGCTCGCCAAGAGGCCGGAGGAGCGATTCGAGACCGCCCGCCGGTTCGGCGATGCGCTGCCGGCCGGCGCGGCGAGAGCGGCACGGCCGGCCCACGTTGCCGCGCTCGCCCTCTTGGTTGCCGCGGCCATGGGCACCGTCTATTTGCTGCCGCGAGGCCGGGCCGAAAGCGGCGTGGAGGCGCCCGCGCCCGGGGAGATGTCGCTAGCGGTCCTCCCGCTCACCAACCTGAGCGGGGATCGAGAGGACGAGTACTTCTCCAGCGGGATGAGCGGGGAGCTCACTGCGGCCCTCGCGGGAGTACCCGGGCTCAGGGTGGCCGCGCGGACCTCCGCCTTCGCGATGCGCGGCCGGCGGGACCTCGACGCGCGGGCGATGGCGGAGCGCCTCAACGTGGGCCACCTCCTGGAGGGATCCATCCGCCGAGTGGGCGACAGTCTCCGGGTCAGCATAGCGCTGGTGGACGCGGCGAGCGGCTTCATGCTGTGGACCGAGTCGTACGAACGGGCGGCCGGGGAGCTGTTCGATCTCCAGGACGAGATCGCCCGTAAGGTGACGGGGTCGCTCCAGGCGACACTGCCGCCGCCGGCGCCGGTCGCCCGGCCGGCGGTGCTCCGCGCCCACGACGACTACCTGCGGGGTCGTCACGCGCTGGCCGGCTCGAGCGAGGAGGACCCTCGCTACGCGGTCGAGCGGTTCCGGCGGGCCATCGCAGCCGATACGAGCTACGCGCCGGCCTGGAGCGGACTCGCCGGGGCCTGGACCCTGCTGGCGGACGACTACCTGGCACCCCACGAGTCCTATCCTGAAGCCAGGACGGCAGCACTCCATGCCCTGCGCCTCGACTCCACGCTGGCGGAAGCACACGCGGCGTTGGGCGGCGTGCTCCTCTGGTTCGAGTGGGATTTTCCCGCCGCTCGGGTGTCGCTGGAGCGGGCGATCGCGCTGGACCCCAACGCGGCACTCGCCTTCTACTACTACGGGCATCTGCTGGGCGCGCTCGGCCAGATCGACTCCGCTCTCGTGCTGGCGGAGCGGGCCACAGTGCTGGACCCGCTTTCCGGCACCATGGTGGAGAACGTGGCCTACCTCCAGGAGGTGCGCGGTCATCCCGACCTGGCGGTGGGCGTCTGCGACCCAGAGCGCTTTGTGGGTTCCGCGCGGGAGCTGGTGGCGTTGTGCCGGGCCCGCGCGCTCCTCGCCGCGGGACAGCCGGCCGAGGCACTCCGGCTCCTCGACCGGCACGAGAGCGCAAGAGCGGACCTGGCGGAGCGCACCCGATTCGGGGTGTACCTGGCGCTCGGCCGGAGCGCGGAGGCGCGGGAGGTGCTCGGGCGGTTGGAGGATCGCGCCATGACGAAGTACGTGAAGCCGGAGATCATCGCTCAGCTCCATGCGGCGCTGGGGGACGATGACGCGGCGTTTCACTGGCTGGAGCGGGCATACCAGGCGCGGGCGGGGGGGATGGTCTTTCTTGCCACGTCGCGTTGGTGGGACCCGATTCGCGGGGATCCGCGATTTCGGGAGCTCGTGCGCCGAGTGGAGAAGACGATCAGGTGAACGTGTCATCCCGCGCTCTCGCTAGATTGACCCCATGGACCGCGACCAAATCCTACGCGACCATCTGACCCGCCTGCTTGGCTGGCGGGACGCCCATCTCGACTTCACCGCCGCCGTCGACGGGGTCCCACCGGCGCTGCGCGACCGGGTGCCCGAGAGGCTGCCCTATTCCCCCTGGCAGCTCGTCGAGCACCTGCGAATCACTCAGCACGATATCCTCGACTTCTGCCGCAATCCCGACTATGCCGAGCTCCGATGGCCGGACGACTATTGGCCGTCGGTCTCCGCACCGCCGTCCGAGCAGGCGTGGGAGGAGAGCATCGGGGGCTTCCACCACGATCTGGGCGCGCTCCGGGCCATCGCGGCCGACCGTACGATCGATCTCCTCGCGGAGATTCCCCACGGCAGCGGCCAGACCTATCTCCGCGAACTGCTCCTGGTCGCGGACCACAACGCGTACCATATGGGTCAGCTGGTCGCGGTGCGCCGGCTGCTCGGGGACTGGAACGGTAAGCCGTAGGGGGCTGCAACCATTTTTCCCCAACCACCGTCAAACAAGGGCCGTTTCGCACCCTCCAGCATCGCGAGCGCCCCATGGACACGTTGCTTCAGGATCTCCGGTACAGCCTCCGGCGTCTGACCAAGAGTCCGGCCTTCGCCGCCATCGTCGTGCTCACCCTCGCCCTGGGTATCGGCGCCAACACCGCGATCTTCAGCGCCGTCAACGCGATCCTGCTCCGCCCGCTGCCCTACCACGAGCCCGGGGAGCTGGTGACCATCGAGCACCTGTATCCTTC
>JACCSE010000594.1 GCA_013813145.1 Gemmatimonadales bacterium | reverse complement strand
GTCCTCCGGTGGCGCACCCCCTTCGTGCTGCGGCCCCTCGCCTCGCGCTGCGCTCGGCGACGGCAGGCCCAGTGGCTTCCTACTGTCCCTCACCCAGCCGGATCCGCTCCACTCGGCGGGTCTGCGTCCGGGGATTGAAGACCCGGATCGAGACGATGTTGCCGGGCTTCTCGGCCTGGAGCGCCCTGCGTAGATCGGCCTCGGAGCGAACCTGCTTCCCCTCGACCGAAAGGATGATGTCCGGGCCGCCCCGCTGCGGGTCGTCGAACAGCACGTCCCAGGCAGGCCCGCCCGGAGTGACGGCGGTAACGATGAGTCCCCGGGTCTCGGCGGAAAGCTGAAGCTCCTGGGCGGCATCGGGGGAGACCGGCTCGACGCTGATGCCCAGCCGGTTCATCGCGGTTCCGCCCGGCGTGTCCTCCGAGTCGCCCAGGCTATCTCCGGCCGCAGCGATCTGGGGTGAGTCGTCGAGGGGCTGCAACTTCACGTTGAAGGTCTTGCGCACGCCTCCCTTGCGGGCCACCTCGACCTTTACCACCTCGCCGGGTTTGCGGAAGCCGATCACCTGCTGGAGCTGGCCGACGTACGCGACCGGCTTGCCTTCCACGGCAACGATGATATCGCCCGGCTCGATCCCGGCCGCCTTGGCCGGCGAGTCGTCGCTCGGAATGTCCTTCACCACGACACCGCGGATCTCGGGCAGACCGACGTACTGAGCGTCGTTGATGGTGACATCGGCGATGGCGACGCCGAGAGCGGCGCGGTGCACCCGGCCGGACTCGATCAACTGGGTCATGACGGTCCGCGCGAGGTTGATCGGGATGGCGAAGCCGTAACCCGAGTAGAAGCCGGTCTCGCTCGCGATCGCGGAGTTGATGCCGATCACCTCGCCTCGCACGCTCACCAGCGGACCGCCGGAGTTGCCCGGATTGATCGCGGCGTCGGTCTGGATGAAGTCCTGAATGCTTCCCTGGCCCCGGCCAGGAAGCCCCTCCAGCGCCCGACCCTTGGCGCTCACGATGCCGGAGGTGACGGTGAAGGTCAGGGTCTCGCCCAGCGGGTTCCCGATGGCGAGGACCCATTCGCCGACCCGGGCGTCGTCGCTGTTGCCGAGCGCCACGGGGGGGAGTCCCTTGGTTTCGATCTTGAGCACGGCGACGTCGGTGTTCGGATCGGTGCCGACGACGCGGGCCTTGAACTCGCGCCGGTCGAGCAGGCGGACATTCACCTCCTCCGCACCCTCCACGACGTGGTTGTTGGTGAGGATGAACCCATCGGCCGAGATCACGAAGCCGGAGCCGCTCCCCTGCTCGATCTCCGGCTGCTGGCGGAAACGGGGGAAGAACCGCTCCATGCCGGGCGGCACCCGCTGCCGGGCGGCGGTCCGTTCGGTCCGCTGGGAGCGGATGTAGACCACGCTCGGCTTGACGTGCTCGGCGACGGCCGCGAAGGCCTCGCTCAGATCCTGGAGCGGGCGGGCGGCGGGAATCGAAGGTGCAGGGACCTGCGCGATGCCCGACGCGGCGCGACCCTGTTCCTGGGCTGAGGAGCGGCTCGGCAGGTCGAGCAGCCCGGCGAACAAGAGCCCGAGGGCGAACGCCAGGGCCACCAACCCCCCGAACTTGAGCCAGTTCAACGATCGTGCGGACATCGGGCGGATCCTTCAAAAGTCGTAAGTTGGGCCAGAAAAGCCTTTCCTAATAGTACTATGGTGCGGTTCAGGGTGTTTCCCGTTGGTCCGTCGACTCGGCAGGGGGTCGGTCAGCCTGCCTCACTAACTGCCGGAACCGGGGATGGCCGTGCAGCGGAGCCCATACCGGATCCGCCCGAAGCCGAGCGATGGATATCGTCGACGGCATCTTCAGCAACCGCTCCAACACCGCCACAGCATTGTCACTCCGGCCAGCGTGCGCATACACCTCGGCAAGGTTCTCGAGGGTAACCATGCCGTCCCCGTAGCTCACCTCCAATGGCAGAAACGCCGCCGCCCGCTCCGACTCACGCACCGCGTCCTCCGTTCGACCCAAGCTCAGGTAGATGAACGCGAGGTCGCCGTGGAGGATCCCGTCCGCCGGTCTCTGCGCGAGCTCCGCCTCGGGCCTGAGCCGGGCGGAGTCGGCGTAGGCCCGGGCTCGCGGGGCATGACCCCGGACCGCTGCGAACTCCGCCTTCCACTGGAGGTATCTCACGGTGTCTGTCTCGAATGCCTCGGGCCCGGCTGCCTCCAGAACGACCCAATTGGCCGTGTCCCGCGTAAGGATGAAGTCCGCCCACGTTTCCGAGGAAAGCAGCTTCTCGATCCCTATGCGGGCGATCGCCTCCCGGAGCACCCGGCGCTCTCCGGCGGTGTCGCCCCGCAACCGCGTCGCGTACGCTCTCCAGCGCCAGGCGAACGGCGCGTCGGGCGCGAGGACTACCGCCTGGGCCAAGTGTCGGTCCGCTTCGCCGTAGCGGCGCATCCAGGTGAGGAGCCGGCCAAGTTGAAGATGACTTGAAGCGGAGCGGGGATCGAGCGCCACGGCCTGGCGGAAGCGCCGGAGGGCCTCCGACAGCTTGCCGCGATCCAGATCGATCCGGCCGATGCTCCGGATTGTGGCGGCGTCGTTGGGCCGCAGGCTATCGGCCCGAGACAGCGCCCGAAGTGCGCGGCCGTAGTCACCCAGCGCATAGGAGTAGTACCTCCCCTGCGCCTGCAGGGCCTCGACGAGATCGGGTTGCAGCCGTAGTGCGCGGTCCAGGGCGGCCTCGATCTGGGCCATACGCGCTCCACTCCGGTCAACGGCCCACCCGTAGAT
>JACCSE010000555.1 GCA_013813145.1 Gemmatimonadales bacterium | reverse complement strand
CTTCAATGCACCAGCTTCTTGTACCGGATCCGGTGCGGCTGGTCCACCGACGCGCCTTTCCGCTTGTGATAGTCGGCGGCGTACTCCTGATAGTTCCCCTCGTACCAGACCACCTCGCTGTTCCCCTCGAACGCGAGGATGTGGGTCGCGATCCGGTCGAGAAACCAGCGATCGTGGGTGATCACGACGGCGCAGCCGGCGAAGCCGAGCAGCGCCTCCTCCAGTGCCCGGAGCGTGTCCACGTCGAGGTCGTTGGTCGGCTCGTCCAGCAGGAGGAGGTTGCCGCCGCTCTTGAGCAGCTTGGCCAGGTGCAGCCGGTTTCGCTCGCCGCCCGAGAGGGTACCGACCTTCTTCTGCTGGTCGGCGCCGCGAAAGTTGAACCCGGCGGCGTAGGCCCGGGCGTTTACCGTGCGCTTGCCGAACTGGAGCTGGTCCTGGCCGCCGGAGATCTCCTGATAGACCGTCTTCCCGGGGTCGAGCGCGTCGCGGCTCTGATCCACATAGGAGATCTGCACCGTGTCACCGACCTTGAGGGTGCCGCCGTCGGGCGGCTCCTGGCCGGTGATCATCCGGAACAGCGTCGTCTTGCCGGCCCCATTGGGTCCGATGACGCCCACGATGCCGCCCCGCGGGAGCGAGAAGCTGAGGTCGTCGATCAGGAGCCGGTCGCCATACCCCTTGCTCAGGCGGTCGGCCACGACGACTTCGTCGCCCAGACGCTCGGGGAGGGGGATGAGGATCTCGGCCGTGCCCTCGGTCTGCCGCGCCGCCTCCTCGCGGAGCTCCTCGTAGCGGGTAATGCGCGCCTTGCTCTTGGCCTGCCGCGCCCGCGGCGCCATTCGGATCCACTCCAGTTCGCGCTGGAGCGTCTTCTGCCGGGTGGAGGCCTGCTTCTCCTCCTGCGCCAGCCGCCGCTCCTTCTGCTCCAGCCAGGAGGAGTAGTTTCCTTCCCAGGGGATGCCCGCCCCCTGGTAGAGCTCGAGGATCCAGCCGGCGACGTTGTCGAGGAAGTAGCGGTCGTGGGTGACGGCGATGACCGTTCCGGGAAACTCGGCGAGGTAGCGCTCGAGCCACCAGACGCTCTCGGCGTCGAGATGGTTGGTCGGTTCGTCGAGCAGCAGCATGTCGGGCTGGGCGAGCAGCACGCGGCAGAGCGCCACCCGCCGCCGCTCGCCGCCCGAGAGCCGGGACACGTCGGCATCGCCGGGCGGCAGGCGGAGCGCGTCCATCGCCATGTCCACCTTGTGGTCCAGCTCCCAGAGGCCGAGCGCGTCGATCCGCTCCTGGAGATTTCCCTGCTTGTCCAGGAGGCGCGTCATCTCGGCGTCGTCCATCGGCTCCGCGAACCGGGCGCTGATCTCCTCGAACTGAACCAGCAGCGCCCGCTGCACGCCCACCGCCTCCTCGACGTTCCCCCGCACGTCCTTGGCGGGATCGAGCCGCGGCTCCTGCGGCAGGTACCCGATCCTGGTCCCGGGGAGCGGCCGGGCATCGCCCAGAAAATCGGTGTCCTCTCCCGCCATGATCCGCAGCAGCGAAGACTTGCCCGCGCCATTGGCCCCGAGCACACCGATCTTGGCACCCGGAAAGAAGGAGAGATGGATGCCCTTGAGAATTTCGCGGGAGGGAGGCACGACCTTTCGCAGGTCGCGCATGGTGAAGATGTATTCGCCGGTCATGGGGTGGGAAGATAGAAGGGATGGTGGTTCTCGGCTATCAGCTATCAGCTATCAGCTATCGGCTATCGGTCCTGCAGCACCGAGCCTCCGTTCTCACGGCCCGATAGCTGATGGCCGATAGCTGGCAGCCAATAACCAAAAGGGCGCCCCAGCGGGAGCGCCCTAATTGTTTCGGAACGGGATGAGAGCTAGCTCAGATGCTTGTTCACCAGCTTGGTCATGTCGAACATGGAAACCTGGCTCTTGCCACCGAAGACCGGGCGCAGCTTGTCATCGGCGTTGATAGCGCGACGGTTCTTGGAGTCCTGCAAGTCGTTCCGCTTGATGTAGGCCCACAGCTTCTTGGTGACTTCGGTGCGGGGTATCGCGTTGGATCCGACCACGGCCGCGAGCTGGGTGCTCGGCTGCATCGGCTTCATGAA
>JACCSE010000549.1 GCA_013813145.1 Gemmatimonadales bacterium | reverse complement strand
GGGCTGGCCTCGGCCACCTGGCGGCTGGGGCCGGGGGCGGGAGAGCAGCGGGTCCGGGCCACCGTGGGAGGCGCCCCGCTGGTGGTGAGCTTCACCGCTACGGCGATCTCCGGCTCGGCGGGACTGCTCGAGCTGGTGAGCGGCGACGGGCAGGTGGGGGGGGTCAGCTCCGCCCTCGCGGCTCCCCTGGTGGTCCGGGTGACCGATGGCCTCGGCAACTCCGTGCCGGGTGTGACCGTGATCTGGAGCGTAAGCGGCGGCGGCTCGATCGACCCCGCTTCCGGCGTCTCGGGGGAAGACGGCACCGTGTCCGCTCAGCGGGTGCTCGGGCCGACGGCGGGACTGCAGAGCGCCCAGGCCGAGGTGGAAGGGTTGGGAAACTCCCCGGTCACGTTCACCCACACCGCGGACGCGTCCAATCCTACGTCGCTGGTGCAGATCTCCGGCGACGATCAGTCGGCCCCGGCGGGATTCCAGCTCCCCGATTCGCTCGTGGTCCGCCTGCTCGATGACAACGGCAACGGGATCGGTGGCCGCTCGGTCACGTGGGTGGTGCCGGCATCCGCGGGCGTGGTGGACCCGGTCAACAGCACGACCACAGCCGACGGATACGCGGTGACGCGTTGGACCCTCGGGTCGGCCGCCGGCGACTACACCATCAACGCGGTTTTTTCGGGGCTGCCGTCGGTAGCGTTCACGGCCACTGCGACCTCCGACGTGCCGACGACTCTCGCGCTCTTGAGCGGCAACGGCCAGACGGGGCCCGTCGGCACGACGCTGCCAGGCTCGCTGCGGGTCCGGGTGACCGACGCCAACGGCAATCCGGTTCAGAACGTAAGCGTCACCTGGGAGGCCCTCGGCGACGGGTCGGTCTCCTCGACCACGACCGGCACCGATGCCCAGGGGGTGGCCCAGGTCTCGATGACCCTCGGCGGGACTCCGGGAACCTATACCACCACCGCGACGGTCAACGGGCTAGCGGGCTCACCGGTGACGTTCAGTGCGCTAGCCGAGATCGGGCGGGCGGCACGGCTGGTGTTCCTCTCGCAACCGTCCAACGCGCTGGTGGGGCAGACTCTGCCGGCCATCACGGTCGAGGTCCAAGACGCCGCGGGCAACCGGGTGAGCGACGCCACCAACTTTGTGAGGATCAGCTCATCGGTTGCGGGGACCCTCACGGGTGGGAACCAGCAGAACGCGGTCGGCGGCGTCGCCACCTTCGACGTTCTCGCGATCACCCGGACCGGAAGCGCGTACCGCCTGACCGCCAGCGGATCGGGGCTCACCGAGGACACCAGCGAGCCGTTCGACATCGGTCGGGGAGCCACCTCGATCGCGATCGCGGCGCCTTCCGGCTCCTCGGTCACCGGGCAGACGGTTACGATCAGCTACGACATCAACGTGACCGCTCCCGCCACCGGGAGCCTTACCGGCAACGTGCAGGTCAGCGACGGTACCCAGAGCTGCACCGGCGGGATCAACGCGGGCACCGGTGTGGGAAACTGCTCGATCTCGTTCCAGACCGCCGGCAGCCACAGCCTGACGGCGACCTATTCGGGCGACGTGAACTTCACCGGCAGCGTCAGCGCGGCGGCGACGCGCACGGTGAACAAGGCCAACACCACGGTCATCATCGGGAGCCTGGATCCGAGCACGGTCGGGCAGCCGTTGCGGGTGCCGTTCGACGTCAACGTGAACTCACCCGGGAGCGGGACGCCCACGGGCGATGTAACCATCACGATCAGTGGGGGATCGGAAACCTGTGCTGCCCCGATCGGCGCGGGCTTCTGCGACATCACGCCGCAAGCGGGCGGTAACCGGGTACTGACCGCGAGCTACCCCGGCGACGCCAACTACAACGGCGACAATGACACCGAGACGCATACGATCCGAAGCGAGACCACGACGGCCGTGACGTCCTCGGATGGCACTACGGTGTTCGGTGAGAACGTTGCCTTCACCGCGACGGTGGCGCCCGTTGCTGGCTCGGGGACACCAACCGGTTCGGTGCAGTTCAAGGCGGACGGGATTAACATCGGCGGGCCCCAGGGTCTGTCCGCTGGTAGCGCAACCTTTTCGATCAACTCGCTGACCGCCGGAACGCACCGGATCACTGCCGAGTACACCCCGACGGGATCGTTCGCCGCGAGTTCGGGAACGCTGGTCCCGGACCAACAGGTGACACAGGCCAACACCGCGATCTCGATCAATGGTGTCAATCCGGAGCCGTCGAACCCGGGTCAGTTGTATACTGTTCAAGTGACGGTGCAGCGCGTCGAGTCAGGCAGCGGATCGCCAGGAGGTACTGTAACCGTCACCGATGCCGAGGGCGGGAGCTGCACCACCGAAGAGCTCAGCGGCGGTTCGGGAAGCTGTGCGTTGAGCACGGCCACGCCGGGCGCCAAGACGATAGCCGCAACTTACAACGGGGATTCGAACTTCTTCGGGGGGAGCACGACTTCTGCTGCTCACCAGGTCAACAATCCTCCGACGGCGAGCGCTGATTCCTATTCAGTACCGGCGAACTTCTTTATCGCGCCGGGCGCGGCAGAAGGAGTGCTGGTGAACGACGCCGACTTGGACGGCAATGATTTGTCCGCGGTGCTCGATGCCGATGTTTCCAACGGCCTGTTGTTCCTGGTTAATGACACCGGCGGGTTCACCTACACGCCGAACTCCGGCTTCGTCGGCACCGATTCCTTCACCTATCACGCGACCGACGGCTTCGCCAACAGCGCCACGGTGACGGTAACGCTACAAGTCGGTCCCTGAAACACCCGCGGGCCCCGCCCGCGGTCGCGGCTGCATCGACTGTGACCTGCTTCACGGAAGCGCTCACCTAGCACCGCACATCATTCGCGTAGTGATTCGTCCACACCTCGCATTTCGGTCAACGCAATCTCGTGGCAACATTTCGCCTGATCCTCCTGTTCGTGTCCGCCATCATTGTGACCCTTGCCTGCGGCGGCGACGATCTCGTCCTACCCAGCGAGGGCGAGCCGGCCTCCATTGAAATCGTGCGGGGCAACGAACAGTTCGGCCGCGTGGGTGAGCCGCTGGCCGAGCCGCTCGTGGCCCGCGTGCTCGACTCCGGGGAACGGCCCGTGGTGGACGTGCCGGTCGCGCTCGCTCTGGGCGACGACCGATTGGCCGAGAGCGTTCCCGACACCGCGAGCACCGACGTGGACGGGATGGCCGGTTTCCGCATCGTGCTCGGCAGTCAGATCGGCACGCTGAGTGGACAAGCCCGGGTGGTGATCGCCGGGGGCGAGCGCATCCTGGAGGTGCCGGTCCGCTTCACGGCCGTGTCCGCGGAAGCGGCGGGACTGACGCTGGTTGCGGGCGATGGGCAATCGGCGCCGGTGGGGTCTCCGCTTCCCGAGCCGCTCGTGGTTCAGGTTGCCGATGTGTTCGGCAATCCGATAGCCGGGGTGCCGATCGCCTGGACGGCGGAGGGAGGCGGCTCCACCAGCGCGTCGGTGGTCGAGACCGACGCGGACGGTAGGTCGTCCGTCGAACGGGTGCTGGGTGTTACCGCCGGCGCCCAATTCACCCGCGCCAGCGCCGACAGCTTGGCGGGCTCGCCGGTCACGTTCCAGCACACCGCCACCGCGGGCGCGGCCGCGGGGCTCTCGCTGGTCTCGGGCGATGGGCAGTCTGCGGTCGTGGGCACCCCGGTCCCCGACCTGCTGGTCGTGCGCCTGCTCGATGCTCAGGGCAACCCTGTCGTCGGGGTCCCGGTGGCGTGGGTAGTCGGAGCGGGATCGGGTACGGTGGCGCCGCAGACCACCTCAACCGATGGAGCCGGACTGGCTTCCACCCAGTGGACACTCGGTCCGGCACCCGGGGCGAACACGCTCACTGCCGTGGTCTCCGGCATCGGCGTGGTTCCCTTTGGCGCCACCGCCCTTCCCGGCACACCGCCCGGCATGCGCCTTCTCACCCAGCCCGCTGAGTCGGGCCGGCGTGGGGTCGTGCTCGGCCGCCAGCCGGTGGTTCAGCTTCTGAATCCAGGCGGAATCGAGCTCCGCCAAGCCGGCGTTTCGGTCACCGTCACCGCCGCGAGCGGCGGTGGGCGGGTCCGGGGAACGCTGACGCGCACGACCGACGGCGATGGTCGCGCGACGTTTACCGACCTCGCCCTGGAAGGCCCCCCCGGCGGTTACACCCTCGCGTTCAGCGCGGCCGGCTTCACCGGAGTCCTCTCCGGGCCGATCTCGCTCGCGCGGGCCACGACCGCCACGACAATCGAGTCCGACACGCCCGACCCCTCGGCGCCGGGCGCCTCGGTGCGGGTGGTGTTCAGCGTCCGGTCGGATGGCGGACAGGTGCCGGGAGACGTCCTGGTGCGAGCTGACGATGGCGCGAGCTGCCAGGCTACCGTTTCCTCCGGGGCCTGCTCGCTCGCGCCCACCCGCACCGGCGCCCAGCAGCTCACCGCCTCGTACCAGGGAACCGCGGAGTTCGAGCCCAGCTCGGCCGTCGAGGACCATCTGGTTGAGGCGCCGCTGACGCCGGTGCTCGCGTTCCTCACCGCCCCGTCGAGCTCGGCGGTCTCGGGCGTTCCATTCGAGACTCAGCCGGTGGTTCAGCTACGGGATGGCGCCGGGGCCGATCTGGCGACTGCCGGAGTTCAGGTCACGGTGGCCGTTGTCTCGGGCGGCGGGTCCCTCATCGGCGCCACCTCGCGCGCCACCGATGCAGCGGGAAGGGCGACGTTCGAAGGCCTGGGCATACAAGGAGCGACCCGCGATCACACTATCCGATTCACCGCGCAGGGGTTTACCCCAGTTACCTCCGGCGCCATCCAGGTGAGCGCGGTGCCGACGGCGACCAGCATCGTCTCGGACGCGCCTGACCCGTCGGCTCCGGGGCAGGGGGTTGACGTCCGGTTCAGCGTCACGGCCGCGGCGGGCGCCCCGGCGGGCGACGTCACTGTCAGCGCGGGACCCGGCGAATCGTGCACGGCCTCCGTGGCGGCGGGAGGCTGCGCCATCACGCTGGTGCAGCCTGGCACCCGCACACTCACCGCGCGATATGCTGGAGTCGGCGCCTTTGGGTCGAGCGAGGATACCGAGTCGCACACCGTGCAGGCACCGGCCCCAACCGGTCCAAGCCCATCGGCGAGCCGGGTGAGCGTGGAACCGGGGTCCATCACCGCGATCACCGGACGCTCGATCATCAGGGCCGAGGTGCGCGACGCCGGCGGCAACGCGCTCGGGGGAGTCTCGGTCCAAGTCGCGGCCTCCGGCTCGGGGAACCTGATCTCCCCGATATCGCCGGTAACCGACGGGTCCGGAGTGGCTCGGTTCGAGCTGAGCTCCAGCGTCGCCGAAACCAAGACTGTTAGCGCGGTGGCCGCCGGGGTGGTGCTCGCTGATCAGCCGACAATCGTGGTGAGCCTCGCCTCGACCGAGACCCGCGTCGTCTCGGACGACCCCGATCCGTCGGAAGCTGGGGCGCTCGTCACCGTGGGTGTCTCGGTGTCGAGCGGCGCCGGGCAACCGCCTGGAGAGGTGACGGTGACCGGCGGCGGCGGGTCTTGCACCGCGAGCGCCGCCGGCGGGAGCTGCCAGCTCGCTCTGTCCGAGCCGGGGGAGGTCACGCTCACTGCCCGCTACGCAGGCAATGCAAGCTTTGCCCCGAGCGAGGACGCCGAGCGACACCAGGTGCGGGCGCCAGCGCAGCGCGTCCTGCGACTCGTCACCGAGCCCTCGAATCGTGCGGCAGTCGGCGTACCGTTCGATCGTCAGCCTGTGGTGCAGCTCGCACTGGAGGGGCAGGGAGACGTCGAGCAGTCCGGCGTGACCGTGAGCGCGAGGCCCGCCTCCGGGGCCGGCCCGCTTCAGGGCCAGATCACAGCGGTTACCGATGGCAACGGTCGTGCGGCCTTTGCGGATCTCGCGATCGCGGGCGAGGGCACCCACACTCTGGAGTTCACCGCCGAGGGGTACCAGTCGGTCGTCTCGCGCACCATCGACGTGGTCCGGCTCGAGACCAATATCCAGATCACCTCCCATACTCCCGAGCCCTCTCCGCCGGGCGGCCAAGTGACGGTGAGCTTCACCGTCACTTCAGACGCAGGCACGCCGCCTGGCCGGGTAACCGTGACCGCCGCAGGCGGATCCGAGAGCTGCTCAGCCGAGGCAGGGGCGGGGAGCTGCCCCATCATCCTGAATGGCGCGGGGGACCGGGATCTCACCGCCACGTACGAGGGGTCGTCGCAGTTCGCGCCCAGCAGTGACACGGAGTCGCACGAGGTCGAGTCCCCCAACGCGCCGCCCAGCGCAGCGGATGACGCCTACGAGACGAGCGAGGGCAGCGATCGCACGCTCGATGTCGCCGCCCCTGGCGTCCTGGCCAACGATCAGGATGCAGAGAGCGATGGGCTTCGGGCCGAGCTGGTCGGGGGGCCCGCCAACGGCACCGTCGCGTTGGATGCCGATGGGGGGTTCCGCTACACTCCGGCGGCGGACTTCTTCGGCGCGGACGGCTTCACCTACCGGGCCGCCGATGGCGGCGGCTTCTCCGCGCCGGCGACGGTGCGGATCACCGTGCGGCCGGTGAACGACCCGCCAAGCTTTACGCGGGGACCGGACCAGATCGCGAGCGTCGGGGCGGGTGGGCAGACGGTGCCCGGCTGGGCGACGGAGATCTTTGCGGGGCCTAACGAAACGGGTCAGAGCCTCGCGTTTGTGGTGCAGGTGCTGAGCGGCGGAGAAATCTTCGCGAGCGCCCCGGCAATCAGCCCCGATGGGACGCTGAGCTACACACCCGGCGCGCCGGGGACCGCCCAGGTGGAGGTTCGCCTCCAGGACGACGGCGGAACGGGCGACGGGGGGAGTGACACGAGCGGGCCGGTTACCATCAGCTTCGTCTTCACGCCCTAGCCAGCCTGCCGTCGCCACTTCATCCCGAGCGCAGGCGAGGGACCTTGCTGGGCCGAGCTCGAGCCATTCCTGCGCCAGGTACCTCGCCTGCGCTCGGGATGAAGCGGTGGCGCTAAGTCAATATACATGAGTCGCTTACAGGCCGTTGTGACCCAGCTCCTATCTCCCGCCCGCCCGCCTGCCGTACCGTAGCTCATGCGCAAATCCACTTGTCTGTCCCCCCTCGCGGCCGTAGGTCTGCTCGCGGGGATGGTCTCCTGCGGCGGTGACAAAATCGTGCTGCCCGACGAGGGCCGGCCCGCCGCTATCGTGATCCTTCAAGGCGATGGCCAGAGCGGCCGTGTGGGCGAGGCCTTGCCCCAGCCCCTCGTGCTCCAGGTCACCGATGCCGCCGGCCGGCCAGTCGCCGGAGCCACCGTCGTGATCGAGCTGGATGGCGCCGAGCCGCAGCCGGCCACGGTGGCGACCGAGGGTGACGGCCGGGCTACGGTGAACGTGCTCATGGGTCCGGAAGTCGGCCCCGCGCCGGGGGCGGCGCGGGTCGTTATGGCCGACGCCGGGGAGCCGGTGCAGGTGGACTTTACGCTCAACGCGGTGGCCGCTTCGGCAGATGGTCTCAGCCTCGAATCGGGCAACGGCCAGAGCGCGCCAGCCGGACAGGCGCTTGCCGCCCCGCTGGTGGTCCGGGTGACGGACGCCTTCGGCAACCCGATCCCCGGTATGCAGATCACCTGGGCCGCAGGGGGCGGCGGGAGTGTCAGCGAGGCAGTGACCACCTCCGACGAGAACGGCCGCGCCTCGGTGATCCGGACTCTGGGGATCGCTTCCGGCGGGCAGTCCACCGAGGCGACCTCCGGCGGGCTTGCCGGGTCACCTGTCGTCTTTCTCCATACCGCGACGGCGGGAAATCCCGCCGGTGTCTCCATCGTGTCGGGCAACGAGCAGTCCGGCGTGCCGGGCAGCACGCTCGCTCAACCCCTCGTGGTTCAGGTGGCGGACGAGGACGGCAACCCGGTGAGCGGCGCAGCGGTCACCTGGATCGTAACCGGCGGCGGCGGCAGCCTGGATCCGGCGACCAGCACCACCGACCAGGCCGGACGCGCCTCCTCCAGCTGGACCTTGGGCTCCCTTCCCGGATCGAACGCGGCCGAGGCCGTGGTGTCCGGTGTGGGTCAGGCGAGTTTCCGCGCGACCGGGCTGGTCGGCGGGCCGACGCAGATAGAGATCGTCTCCGGCAACCGTCAGACCGGCCAGGCGGGCCAGAGACTCAGTGCGGATCTCGTGGTTCGGGTCCTGGATGCCCAGCGGAACCCTATCCCGGGCGCCACGGTCACATGGCAGGTTAGATCCGGGGGCGGCAGCGTCGATCCGGCCATTGCCACGACCGATGCCGCGGGCCGGGCTTCGGCCCGGTGGACGCTGGGCTCGGCACCGGGCGCCAATTCGGTTGAAGCGGCGGTTCCCGGCATGGGTGCCGTGACCTTCGAGGCCACCGCCGCGGCCGGCGCGGCGTCGGCGCTGGCGGTGGCGACCCAGCCGTCGGAGAACGCGCAGGCGGGCCTGCCGTTCGGGCGGCAGCCAGTGGTTCAGCTCCGTGATGCGGCGGGGAACGATATCTCTCAGCCGGGGGTCGCCATCACGGCGGCGGTCGCGACCGGTGGGGGCACACTGGGCGGAACCATGACCCGCGCCACGGACGGCAACGGGCGCGTCGCGTTCACCGATCTCCGGATCAACGGGGCGGTCGGTACCCACACGTTGATCTTCGCCTCGGCCGGCTTCGCCTCGGTCAACTCCGCGGGGGTCGAGGTCGAGCGGGCGGTGACGGCGACGACGATCACGTCGGATACTCCAGAGCCGTCCGAGCCGGGTGCTTCGGTGACGGTGAGCTTCACGGTCACGTCCGGTGCGGGCACTCCCACCGGAACGGTCACTGTCAGCGCCGCCAGTGGTGAAACCTGCCCCCAGCCCGTCGAGCTCAGCGCTGGCGGCGGAAGCTGCACGATCGTATTGAACGGCGAGGGTAACCGTGAACTCACCGCGTCCTATGCGGGCGCTCCGCTGTTCGCCTCTAGTGGCGATACCGAGTCGCATAATGTCGCGGCTCCACCGAACGTACCACCGAGCTTCACGCGTGGGCCCGACCAGTCCACGAGCGTTGCGGCTGGAGCGCAAACGGTGGCAGGGTGGGCGACCGCCATTTCGCCGGGCCCGGCGAGTGAGGCGGGACAAACGGTTGAGTTCGAGGTGCAGGTGGTGAGTGGCGGAGAATTCTTCGCCACCGGAACCGAGGTCGCTATCTCTCCGGATGGAACGCTGACCTATACGCCGGGATCGCCCGGTACTGCGCGGGTAGAGGTCCAGCTCCAGGACAACGGCGGCACTGCCAACGGGGGGGACGACACCAGCGACCCAGTGACGGTCAATTTCTTCTTCACTCCGTAGGGAGCCCGGATTTCCACCTGATGTCATCCCGAGCGCAGGCGAGGGATCTTGCCGGGCCGAGCTCGAGCCATTCCCCGGTAAGATCCCTCGCCTGCGCTCGGAATGACAGCTTGGCGCTCAAGATGACAGCCCGGCGCTCGGGATGACACCCGGCCTTCAGGCATCATCGTACGTTTTGTGACCCACGCCCTGTCGCCCCGCGGGGCGACGCTATACCGTATAGCTATCAGCCACCACACGTCCATTCGACCCCGTCCCGGCATGGTGCCCTTGCGCTTCTTCCGCTGCCTGGTCGCGCCCATCCTGGTCAGCGCCGCTGTTGGCTGCGGCGGCAGCGACCTGGTCTTGCCCTCCGACGGCGAGCCGGTGCAAATCGATGCATTCAGAGGCAACGAGCAGAGCGGGAGCGCAGGATCCCCACTCCCCGCCCCGATCGTGGCGCAGGTGCTCGATGAGGCCGGCCGCCCGGTGGCCGGACTCGACATCGTCTTCCAATTGACTGACGACCAGGTCGGCGGCGATGTCAGCCCCGACACGGTCAGGACCGACGCCGCCGGTCTCGCCACCGCGAGTTGGACTCTGGGCGGCACCGTCGGGGCGCAGGCGGTGGATGCCCGCGTCCGCGACGAGCCGCTGAGCGTCCGGTTCACCGCCTCGGCCGCATCCTCTGGGGCGCGGCGCATCCTTGCGGCCGGCGGAAACGAGCAGTCGGCGCCGGCCGGGACCGCGCTCCCGGAATCTCTGGTCGTCGAGGTGGCCGATCGGTTCGGCAATCCGGTCGAGGGAGTCGCCGTCAGCTGGTCCGCCAGCGCCGGAGAGGTCCGGCCCGAGTCGTCCACCACGGGCCCCGATGGAAGGGCGGCAACCAGCCGCATTCTCGGCGCCGAGACGGGCGGACAGACGGCGGAAGCGAGAGTGGCCGAACTGGAGGGGTCGCCGGTCGTGTTCACCCACACGGCCACGCCCGGGAGCGCCGCTCGGCTCCAGCTGGTCTCCGGAAACGAGCAGAACGGTCCGCCGAACGAGGAATTGGAGGAGGCGCTGGTCGTACGGCTGGTGGACGAATCGGGCAACGGCACTCCCGGACGGGCGGTGAGCTGGATCGTGGCGACCGGCGGTGGGAGCGTGACTCCTGCCACGGGCGACACCGACGAGGAGGGCCTGGCTTCCGCCCGATGGACCCTCGGTCCCAGCGCCGGCTCGAACACCCTGAACGCGGTCGTGTCCGGGGTCGGCGTCGTCGCATTCAGCGCCACGGGCAGCAGCGGCGGAGGTGGCGGCGGGGGCGGAGGGGGCGGCGGTGGATCCACCGGGCCGAGCCCGAGCCGCTCCAGCGTGACCGCCGACCCGGCGTCGATCCCGGCGCTGACCGGCATTTCGACCATCACGGTGACGGTGCGCGACGCATCGGGCGCGCCGGTCGCCGGCGCGACGGTGGCGCTGTCGGCCAGCGGAAGCGGCAACACACTGACCCAGCCTGCCGGGCCCACCGGCTCGGATGGCGTCGCGACGGGAGCGCTCTCTTCGTCCGTGCCGGGGACCAAGCTCATCACGGCGACGGTGAACGGCTCGGTGCGGATCGAGCAGACCGCTCAGGTGAGTGTGTCGGTTGCGCCCGCGAGTCTCGTCGAGCTGCACGAAGGCGACGATCAGACCGCCGCCGCCGGCAGCGCGGTCGCGATCCGGCCGGCGGTGCGGGTCACCAACGCGCTGGGCCTGCCGGTGGCGGGGTTCCGGGTGACCTTCGCGGTCACCGCGGGCGGCGGAAGCGTGAGCGGTGCCTCGCAGACGACGAACTCCGACGGCATCGCCCGAGTGGAAAGCTGGACCCTGGGGTCGCCCGGACCGAACGCGCTCGAGGCACAAGCCGGTTCGCTCAGCGGAAGTCCGGTAGTGTTCCAGGCAACGGCGTCGCCTGCCGCGCCCCAGGCCCATCATTTCGTGTTCCTGGTGCAGCCGGGTGACGTCGAGGAGGACGAGCTGTTCTCGCCTCCTGTCACGGTGGCGATCGTGGACGCGGCCGGAAACGTGGTCGGGCTGTCGGGCATCGAGATCGAGATCGTCCTTCTGGAGGACGACGGCCGCGGATCGAGCGGCCGGCTGGACGGAAACCGTAAAGTCGCCACCGTGGACGGCGTCGCAGTCTTCCCGGACCTCCAGGTGGAGGACGAGGGCGACTACCGGCTGCGGGCGACTTCGAAGGACCTCCGGGATCTGCCGCCCGAGATCAGCGAGTCCTTCGAGGTGTCGGATTGATGGGCCGAGTGCGCATCCTCTCCCTCCTGGCCGTTGCCGCGCTCGCGCTTGCCTGCGGCGGCGACGACCTCACGCTGCCCAATGAAGGCCAGCCGGCCGAGCTCGCGGCCGTGCGCGGCAACGGCCAGAACGGCACCGTCGGGGCGCCGCTGGCCGACTCACTGGTGGTCAGAGTGCTCGACCGGTTCGGCAGTCCGATCGGCGGGATCGAAGTGAGCTGGACCGCGGAGGTCGGCGGCAGCGTCAATCCAGCCACCGCCGTAACGGATGCCGACGGACGGGCGGGCACCCAGCGTACCCTCGGTCCCCAGCCCGGGACCTACACCACGGTCGCGACCGTGGCCCAGTTGCCGGAAGAGCCGGCGGTCTTCACCACCACGGGCGTCGCCGCCAAGCTTTCACTCGTCACTCAGCCGTCTCCCTCCGCGGTCTCCGGCGTGCCCTTGGAGCGGCAGCCGGTGATTCAACTGCTCGACGCCGACGCCAATCCGGTCGCACGACAGGGCGTCGTCGTCACGGTCCAGATCGCGACCGGCGGCGGGTCGCTCGGCGGAAGCACGAGCGTTGCGAGCGACCCGAACGGCCTCGTCGCCTTTACCGATCTCTCGATCCGTGGGGAACCGGGCAACCGCACGCTGCTCTTCGCCGCGGACGCCTTCGCCTCGACCGCGTCCGCCCCGGTCGCGGTGGGGGTCGGCGCCGCCGCCTCGATCGCGATCGCGGCGGGCGAGGAACAGTCGGCGATGGTGAGCACGGCGGTGTCGGAGCCGCCCGCGGCGGTAGTGCGCGATCTGGACGGCAACCCGGTTGCGGGCATCCCGGTAACGTTCAGCGTTATCTCGGGCGGAGGAAGCGTCACCGGCGGCACCGTGACGACCGGACCGGACGGGGTCGCGCGGGTCGGGAGCTGGACGCTCGGGAGCACGGCGGGTCCCAACTCGCTCCAAGCGCAGGTGCAGGGATTGGAGCTTCAGGGAAGCCCGGTGACCTTCACGGCGACCGGTACCGCGGGCCCGCTTAGCCTCGAGCGCTCCACGATCGCCGCGTCGCCCGGAACGATCGCTGCCTCGACCGGCGCCGTGGCGAGCACGATCACCGTGACGGCGCGGGACGCCTTCGACAACCCGATTCCCGGCCTCGACGTCGTCCTCTCGGCGACGGGAGCCGGCAACGTCCTCACTCAGCCGGCGGAGCCGACCGACCCCTCCGGCACGGCCACCGGCCAGCTTGCCGCGACCGGTCTCGGCGCGCACGTAGTCTCCGCCACCATCGCCGGTCAGGCGATCCAGGCTACGGCGACGGTCACGGTGACGGGCGGTTCTCCCGCCGCCGGAAACAGCCAGGCGGGCGTCCCGAACGGCGTCGCCGGCAGAGCGACGGTGATCGAGATCCGCCTCGGCGATGCCTTCGGCAATCCCGTGGCGGGCGCCCCGGGCGCGATCGCCGTCGCGGTCTCGGGCGCGAACCCCGCGACCGGGCTCCCGGTAGAGGAAGTGGGCGGCGGGCTCTATCGGGTGCGGTACACCCCGACGGTCGCGGGTACCGATCTGGTGAGCGTCCAGGTGAATTCGGCGGCGGTTACCGGGTCCCCTTTCACCAGCCAGGTGGCGCCGGGGCCGGTGGATCCCGCGTCGAGCACGGCCCAGGTCTCGCGAACACCTTCGATCTTCACCATCATCGACGTCCTGGTGACCGCGCGCGACGCGCAGGGC
>JACCSE010000497.1 GCA_013813145.1 Gemmatimonadales bacterium | reverse complement strand
CTGGCGGAGCAGTCCCATCGCCCCGATATGAAAGTCCCTGATGAAAGAGCGGATCGTGAGCCTGCTGGGCGCCCGGCTCGGATCGTGCAGCCGCGCGACCAGGACGGCGCAGATAAACCCCGGCACGCCGACCGTCATGAACGCGACCCGCCAGCCGTAGATCTCCTCCAGGTACCCGCCGAGCAGCAGTCCGAGCACGCCGCCGAGCGCGACGCCCGAGGCGAGGATGCCCATCGCGATCGCGCGGCGGGGGCCGGGGAAGTAGTCGGCGACGAGCGAGGAGGCTGCCGGCCCGTACGCCGCCTCGCCCACGCCGACGGCGGCGCGGCAGGTGAAGAGCTGCCCGAAGCTGTTGACCAGACCGCTGAAGAAGGTGAACGCGCTCCACACGGTGATGCCGCCGGCGATCACGGCGCGGCGGGAGCGGAGGTCGCTCAACACGCCGAACGGAAGCGCCGCGACCGAGAAAACCAGGATGTATGCCGAGCCGAGCCAGCCGAGCTGCGAGTCGGTCAGCGCCAGGTCGCGCTTGATCGGCTCGAACAGGGCGTAGATGACGTTGCGGTCGACGTAATTGAGGAGATTGATCAGCGCCAGCAGCCCGAGGGCGTACCAGCGATAGCCCGGCGTCACCGCCGTGCCACCGTCTCGGCCCCTCCCGCGCCCGGGTGCATGTGCGACAGCGACTCCGCCGCCCGCTCGTCACGGAAGGAGAGCGCGGAGCGGTACTCCTCGAGCAGCCGGCCCATCATCGCCTCCCGCCGGCCATAGAGTCGCTTGAGCGGCCGCTCGGCGTGCCGGGCGCGGGCGTACGCGGTGAGCACCGGCAGCGCGATCGAGTTGTCGCTGTAGATCACGACGGTGCCGGGGAGCTGGTCGGGGTCGATCTTGCCCCAGCTCACCGCTTCCGCCGGCGTGGCCCCGGAGAGTCCGCCGGTGTCGGGACGCGCGTCGGTCATCTGAAGGAAGTAGTCGTGTCCCCGCTCGTCGATCCCGAGCACCTCCTGGATCTGGGGCTCGGTCTGGAGCATGAAGTTCTTGGGACTGCCGCCGCCCACGATCAGCACCCCGCTCTTGCCGCCGCTCCGCTTGGCCTCCAGCACGATGCTGGCGGTCTCGTTCACGTCGGCACTCACGTCGAAGCGGAGCTTGCTGCCCGCGAGCGCCTGCTCGGCCACATTCATGCCGATCGAGCTGTCGCCCGGCGAGCTGGTGTAGATCGGAACCTGGAGCTGGTGCGCCGCGGCCAGCACCGAGCGGCGCGAGAGCCCCAGCGCCTTCTCCCGCTCGCTGACGTAGCCGCCCAGCAGGTAGTGGTACTCGGCCGAGCTCATTGGCCGTTGGAATTCCTCGCGGGCCGAGACCTCGCGGATGAAGGCGTCGGTGGAGAGAAGAACGCCGTAGTCGAAAAAGATGTCGTAGATCCGCACCACGCCGTGATCCCGCAGCACGACGTCGTCGGCCTGCGGGGTACCCCGGTGCATCGCGAGGCCCAGGGCGAAGTGGGCGTCGTGGTAGAGGTTGGCACCGGTTGAGATGAGCCAGTCCACGAACCCCGATTCCATGAGCGGGATCAGACAGCTCATCCCCAGGCCGGCCGGCGTCATCGCGCCGGTGAGCGTCATGCCGACCGTGACGTCCGGCTCCAGCATCAGCTGCGTGAAGAGCTGGCAGCCCTCGCGGAGCCGGCCGGCGTTGTACGCCAGGAAGGCGTCGTCCACCAGGTCGGCGACCGTCTCCTGCCCGGTGATGGCGCGAGGGTCGATGCGCTGGCCCCGAAGGTACGGGGCGGAGGGGCGGCTCGTGCTATCGGTCATCCGAGGACCCGGGCGACTGGATCGTCCGGCTTCGCCCGGCGCGCCTTGACCACGATGCGTGCAGCCTCCGCCGGGTCGTCGGTGACGTGAAACAGGTGCAGATCGGTCGCATTGATCTTGCGCTCCTCGGCGACGGTCTGGGTGAGCCACTCCACCAGGCCGGCCCAGTATCTGCTTCCGAACAATATGACCGGGAAGTGCTTCACCTTTCCGGTCTGGATCAGGGTGAGGGCCTCGAAGAGTTCGTCGAGAGTGCCGTAGCCACCGGGGAAGACGATGAACGCCGTGGCGTACTTCACGAACATCGTCTTTCGGACGAAGAAGTACTTGAAATTGAGGCTGCGGGTCAGGTAGCGGTTGGATCCCTGCTCGAAGGGCAGCTCGATGTTGCAGCCGACCGAGAGGCCGCCCGCCTCCGAGGCGCCGCGGTTCGCAGCCTCCATGATGCCCGGGCCGCCACCAGTGATGACCGGAATTCCGGCCAGCGCCAGGAGCCGGGCCGTCTCCACCGCCTTGATATAGTGCGGGTCCCCCGCCGGGGTCCGGGCAGAGCCGAAGATGGTGACCCCGTCGCTGATGTCGGCGAGGTTGTCGAATCCCCAGACGAATTCCCCCATGATCCGGAGCACCCGCCATGAATCCGACTTGAGGAAGAGCTGCTCCGCCCGCTGAGGCGGCGGGCTCTCCAGGAGCTGCTCGTCCTCGGTGGGAACCTTCTTGTCCTCGATCTGGCGATAGGAGCCGTCAGTCACGGGTCAGGCACTCGATCGCGGCCCGGGCATCGTCCGCGATATTGTAGAAGTAGGGGGAAATCCGGACGTGGCCCGGCCGGGCGTCGGTCACGATCCGGGCGGCCGCCAGCCGGCGCACGTCCCCCGCGGGATCGGCGCTCGGCAGCATGACGATGGCGGTCCGGGCCTCGGCGTCGGCCGCCACCTTGGGCCGGAGACCCGCGGCGCGCGCCGTATCGATCAGGTCGTCCGTCAGCGTCATGGTGCGGCGCCGGATCTCCTTGGCGCCAAGCTCGTCGATCACGTCGAGCCCGCCGAGCTGGGCGTAGACCGGCAGGATCGGAGGGGTGCCCGCCTCCAGCCGGCGCGCGTCGTCATGCAGGACCAGCTCGCGCGGATCGAAGCGGAACTGCTCCCGATGCGCGAACCAGCCGGTCGCTCTCGGGGCCAGGTCAGGGAGCAGCTCGGCCCGGGCGTAGAGGAAGGCGACACCGCTCCCGCCGAGCAGCCACTTGAGACCTCCGGCGCAGTAGAAGTCCACGTCCAGCGCCCGCACGTCGACCGGGAGCTGACCGGCCGCCTGGTAGCCGTCCACCAGCAGCAGGGCGCCGTGCCGGTGGGCGATCTCGGCCAGGCCGCGTACATCCTGAATGGCGCCGCTGGTGAAATAGACGTGGCTGGTGGCCACGATCGCCGTGCGGTCGTCCACCGCGCGCTCGAACGCCTCCAAGGGCACCGAGATGCCGTCCGGGCTCTCGACGACTTCGACGTCGACCTGAGCCGACTTCGCCAGCCACTGGTAGGCCACGGTGGGAAAGTCGAGGTTGGACACCACCACCTTCGGGCGCCGGCGATAATCGAGCGACTCCGCCACCGCCGCGAGAGCGGTCGAGATGTTGGGGTGGAGGGCGACCGTGCCCTCCGGCGCACCGATGACCCGGCCGTAGCGCGAGCGCAGCTCCGCCAGCGCCGCCCACCAGACGTCGTACCACGCCGCCGCCCCGCGACTTTCCCAGAGGTCGAGGCACTGGTTCACCCTCGCCCGCGAGCGACTGGACAGCGCCCCCAGCGAGCAGCTGTTCAGATAGATCGATTCGCGAAAGATCGGGAACTCGGCCCGGTAGTCGCGCGGCGGCGCGGCGGCCGGGGCGAGGGTCATGGGGGGAGAATATAGGGG
>JACCSE010000492.1 GCA_013813145.1 Gemmatimonadales bacterium | reverse complement strand
GTCGAGCTGGCTCGCGAGCGGGGCCGGCAGCCGGGTCTTCAGGAAGCCCAGGACCGTGTCTACCGCGGTGCGGGCCTTATCGGGGGCAAGACCGGTCTTCTGGGCGACGAGATTGACGAGTTCATCCATGATCGCGCTCCATGCGTGCGTGCGCGGCAGGGTCGCCGCGTCCCGGAGCATACTCAGCTTGGGCCGGCGCCGGGAGCGCGGCCCGGCGACCGGCGGTCACCCGGTAGAGCAGTCCGGCGCCGGCGAGCACCACGAGAACCGCGAGGAATTCGCCGGTGGTGGCCGACGAGAGGACCCAGAGCAGGCCGGTGATCGCGAGCGTCGGGACGACCCACGCCCGCCGGCTCGAGCCGCGCGTCAGCGCCCACGCCGCGACGCAGCAGGAGAGGTAGAGCAGGATGACCGCCACGCTCGCCAGCATGGCGAGCGTCGAGAAGGTTCCGGTGAGCGCGAGGAGGCAGGAGACGGTCGCGTGCGCCACGACGGCCACGTGCGGCACGCGGGTGACCGGGTGCACGGCGCCGAGACGGGCCGGCAGGAACCCCTCGCGGCCGAAGGCGAAGAGCTGGCGCGACGACCCGAGCAGGTCGCCTGCGAGCCAGCCGAACATGGATACCGCGCCGGCGGCCAGGATGAAGTAGCGTCCGGCCGCTCCGCCGCGAGCGAGCGCATCGGCCAGGGGCGCGCTCGATCCCGCAAGCGCGGGGCCGAGCACGCCCTGCGCCACGAGCTGGATCGAGAGGTACAGGAGTACGATGAGCGTGCCGGCCGCGAACAGGGCCCGCGGAATGGTGCGCGCCGGGTCGCGCACCTCGCCGCTCGCGCCGAGGGCGATCTCCATTCCCGCCAGCGCGAAGATGCCCAGAATGGCTCCGCGCCCCAGGTCGGTGGCGGCCGGCATCGCGCTCCAGACCAGATGCTCGGGCCGCACCAGCGTCGCACCCAGCACCACGAATAAGAGGAGTGCCGCGAACTTGAGTGTGGCCGTCAACGCGGCAAGCCGAGTGCCGGCCCGGACACCGCGCAGGTTCACCCAGGTGAGGATGCCGTAGAGAAGGACCAGGACCGCGCCGCGCTCGAGCGGCCTGTCGAGGGCGGGCTCCAGACTCGCGAGCGACTCGACCAGTCCCGCGGCGACGCCCGCGCTCGACAGTACGCCGGCGGTCCAGAACAGCACCCCGGTGAGGAACCCGGCCAGCGAGCCGAACGCCGCTTCGGCGTAAGCATACACCCCGCCGCTTCGCGCCACCCGGCTGCCCGCGCGGGCGATGGAGACGGTAACCAGCCCCATCACCCCCGCGGAAATCAGAAAAGCCAGGGGCGCCGCCGGCCCCAGGGTCACTGCGAGCACGGCGGGAAGCGCGAAGATCCCCCCGCCCACCACGACGTTGATGACGCTTGCGGTCAGCCCCGCCGGTCCGATGACCCGGAGAAGGCCGTCGCCTCCCTCCGGTCTCACGCCGAGAGCCTGGCGGGATAGAGCGCGCTGCTTCCGTCCATGTCGCCGGTGGCGGCATAGGTCAACGGCCTCGCGCCGGGCAAGAGTAGTCCTCCATCCACGACCCGGCCGAGCACCAGCTCGTGGTCGCCGGCCGGCATAGCGCCGGCTAATTCGCACTCGAACCAGGCCAGCGCGTCCCGCAGCACGGGGGCGCCGCGCCGTCCCGGCCGCCAGGCGATACCGGCGAGCTTGTCGCGGTCGCGCCCCGAGCTCAGGCCGAAGTGACGCGCCACCTCCTGCTGCGTTTCCTCCAGCACGCTGACCGTGAAGCCGCCGCCCGCGTGGAGCAACCGATGGGAGGCGTTCTGCGGGTTGACGCTGAGAGCGAGCAGTAGCGGGTCGAAGGAAACCTGCGTGAGCCACGCGGCGGTGAACGCGTCCCGTCGCTCCCCATCCGCGGCGCCGACGACGTACAGACCCAACGTGACGCGCCGGAACAACTCCGCGATCTCAGCGCTCGCCATACGAGGTCTCCTATGAGATTCATCCAAATTCGGTTGACATTGTGCGGCTGTTCACCACGAAGACACGAAGGCCACAGAGGGCTCCTCATCCAGTCACCATTCGTCTCATTCCGCTCCCCTTCGTGTCCTTCGTGCTCTTCGTACCTTCGTGGTGAACGGCCACAATTCTTACTGAAACTACCTGAACCCCATTGGTGGTTTCAGTGAGTGCGGCCTGCCGCCACGAGGGCCAGGGCCAGCACCAGCGCCGATTCGGCGGCCGATCCGCTGGAATCGGCGGCGGGCTCGTATGCCGTGATGGCCGCCCCCAGCAGCGGAACGGATGCGCCGATCGAGGCGATGGCGCTCTCCACCTCGGCCCGCGTGGGTCCGCCCGGTGTCGCGTAGGAGTTGGCCGTCCCCTCGCTTGGATCGAGGACGTCCAGGTCCAGATGGATGTATCCGGCGACCGCGTCTGCCGCGGGCTCCGCCTGGATGCCAACCACCGAGCGCCGCCGGACAGCGGATCGGTCGAGCGCCGCCGCTTCCAGCGGATCCAGGTCTCTCGTACCGATCAGGCTGACCTGCGACTCGGCGATCGGCTGGAAGCCGGGTATCGCGCCGCTGAGCTGGCGCCAGCACGAGCCCGTAACGGTGGCGAGCGCCATGCCGTCGAGAAACCCGCCGATGGTCGTCTCCGGGGTGTTGAAGTCGGCGTGGGCATCGAACCAGAATACCGCCGGCGCCTCGAGCGCCGCGACTGTTCCCAGAGCCGCCGGGAGGCAGTTTCCGGAGAGCACCAGAGGAAACGCGCCGGAAGACCGGGTATCGCGGACCTGGGCCGCGATCAGACCGGCCAGCTCGAATGCGGTGCGGACCTCGGAGCGCCACGGGCTCCGGGATTCCACCAACCGAACGCCTACATCGTGGCCGGCCGCGGCCAGCCGCGCCGGGAGCCCCGCGCGGACGAGGTGCTCCGGCCCGGCTCCCATGCGCTCGCCTCGATGGCCGGAATCGTAGGGAACGACGATCAACTCTACGCGCATGCCGTCACCCGGTCATACCTCCGTCGAGGCTCCACTCGTGATGTCAAGCGCCCTGTGCACTTCGGTCTCGTCGCCGACAGGGTCGAATGCATCGAGCAGCTCCCGCGGGAGGGAGCGCCGCCGACCCGTGGTCAGATCGACGAAGACCCATTGAGTCTCGGCCCGGGCGAGGAGCCGCCGGTCGCTGTCCCGGACGAAGAGATAGCGCCGGGGCGCCGATCGCTGGTCGAACTTCGGGATCCAGGTGTGGGCACCGATCGGCTCCCCGGCGAACGCCGGCCGCAGATACTCGATGAAGTGGGAGCGGACCACCCAGCCGGCCCCGATCTCCAGGTACCGCGTCATCGGCCATCCGGCCGCGGCCGAGTGCTCGATCGCGACGTCCTGCATCCAGCCCACGTAGGCGAGGTTGCTCACGTGGCCCTGAACGTCGATGGCCCCGGCCGGCACCTCGAATCGCTTGGAGTAGATGCGGGGGCCGGGGGACGGCACGGCTCAGGCCTCGTCAGTGCGCACCGCGTCGTTGCCGCGGGTGGGCTTCCAGTAGTAGCGAAAGCCATCGAGGCGCCAGCCTCCGGTCTCACGGCGGGCCGTGAGCCGATAGTTGCCCCAGGTTTCCCAGACGTCCTCACCGGGGGGAAACCCGGCCACCCGGTTCCAGGCGTGAGTCCAGATCTCGGCGCGGTCTCCCTCGACGGCGATCCGATAGTTCGTGGCCATGTGATGGCTGGCCTTCTCCACCTCGGATCTGTCGGTCGCCATCGTCGCGTCGCCTCCGGGTGAGTTCCCGCCGGACTTCATCACAGTATACCCCGGGACCGGCGGCGAGTGGCGGGCCGAAAGGTTTCCCGCTAGCCTCCTGAGAGCACTCGACCGGAGGAAACCCATGCAGATCGATCACGACACCGAGGCGCACCGGTTCCAGGTGCAGTTGCCGGCCGGTACCGCCATTCTCGCTTACACGCCGAGCGGGGAGAAGACGCTCGAGATGTACAGTACCTACGTGCCGGTGGCGGCGCGGGGACAAGGCGTCGCCGCCGCGCTGGTCGAGGCGGCGCTGGCGTATGCCCGGGCCGGCGGGTACCGCGTCATCCCGAGTTGCTGGTACGTGGCCCTGTGGATCCGACGGCACCCCGAGCACGCCGACCTGCTGGCCGCGTGAGGGTTCGGCGGCCACTGTTCGCCGCGCTGGCGCTGGCGATCGCCGCCGCGATCGCGCAGCAGTACACCGGGGGTCGGGAGCGGACTTCAGCGCCGTCGGCGCCCGTGGTTTTCTCAGGTGGATCCGCGGGGGCCCGGCCGTCAGACGTCGCGCCGACGGAGGGATTCGCCGGACGGAACGCGCTGCTCGACGCCGCGAGAGCACGCCGCTCCGATCTGCTGGTACAGCTGGACGCCCGGGTTTCGCGGGTGCTGCCCGACGACCGCGAGGGCTCACGCCACCAGCGATTTTTGCTCCGGATCGACGACCTCACCGTGCTGGTGGCGCACAACCTGGACCTGGCCGATCGGGTGCCGCTGGAGCGGGGCGACAGCGTCACCGTGCGGGGCGAGTACGAGTGGAATCCTAAGGGCGGGGTGCTGCACTGGACCCATGACGATCCGGCGGGCCGGCACCCGGCCGGGTACGTGCGCCACGGCGGACGGCTCTATCAGTAGCCTAGTCGGCCTCGAGGCTCGCCAGCAGCCGCTTCGGGGCGACGAGCCGGTAGCTGTCGCTCAGCAGTCCATCCAGCTCGCGCCAGTCCACCCCCCGGTCCAGCCATACGCCCACCCACCCGCTCGGCCCCACGTAAGGCGGCACGAAGAAGCGCTCCGGTGCCGCTCGCACCATGAGCGACTGGTTGCCCGCCGCGGCCTTGCACCAGACCGCCGGGCGGCCGCTCCCGTGGTGGTTGCCGGCGGCGGCGTACATCGCGAACAGCTTGTTGCGAACCCGGAAGGTAGGCTCGCCCCAGGCCTCGACCTCGTGGGCCTCCGGCAGCGCGAGACAGCGCTTCCGCAGGCGGGCCAGCGGACTCATAACCCTTCCGCCAGAAGCATCTCGGTTCCCGCGCACGCCTGGCGAATCTCTTTGGCCGCGGTGTATTCCACCGATCCCCACCATTCCCGGGCTCGGGCCGGGTCGGGAAACTCCAGGATCACCAGCCGAGCGGGTCGCCAGCTTCCCTCCAACACCTCGGTCCTTCCACCGCGGACGATGTAGCGGCCGCCGTAAACCGCAACCGATGCGGCGGCGAGAGTCTTGTAGCGCTCGTAGGCGGCGGCGTCCTGGACGGTGACCTGCACGATAACGTACGCGGACATGCGGCCTCCAGCGGTCGAGGACGGGGTAAAGCCTGGAGTTAATCTGCTCGACTGGCGGCCGGGGGGAAGGAGACCGCATGAATTCCCGGCTACACTCCGGCCGGATGGCATAGTGAGGTTCAGTCCACTTTGTTGAGTGCCTGCTGCCGTTCACCACGCAGGCACTCAATGGCGACCATCGGGCGGATGCACGATGACGCTCACGAGGCGTGGCTCCGGATCCCGGTCGCCCAAGCTGGCCCATAAGTGTTGCGCGGCATACGCGCGCCAGGGGCGCCAGCCTTCGGCAGCGGCGCGAAGCCGGGCGGGCGAGAGTCCGCCCATCGCCTTCCGCAGGCCGAGGTCAGTATCGGGGAAGGCATCGGGCCAGCGGAGCGCTCGCATGAGAACGTACGCCGCGGTCCACGCGCCGATCCCCGGCAGCGCAGTGAGCCGCTGCGCGAAGCCCGCCGGGTCCAGGCACGGCCCGTCGCCCGCGAGCTCCGGCAGTTTACCGTCCACCGCGGCGCGGGCAAGCGCCGCGACGCAGACTGCTCGAGACCGCGGGAGTCCGATGCCCGCGATGGACGCAACGCTGGCTTCCGCCAGACGCTCGGCGGTGACGGGAAGCCGGGTAAGCGGAGCCGGTCGGGCGCCGGACGAGGGAGGAGCGACGGCAAGCGGTTCGGCGACGAGCAGGGC
>JACCSE010000472.1 GCA_013813145.1 Gemmatimonadales bacterium | reverse complement strand
GAGCGGCAGGTCCCGCACCGCGAGCCAGCCTCGGCGGTACGCCAGCCCGCGCACCGCCATCGCGCCGCGCCACAGCCCGGAGGCCGGAAGCAGCGCCAGCCGCGCGAGGCGCGCGTCGGGCCGGCGGCTGGTCCAGAGCCAGCGCATCACCCGGTGGCCGTCCCCCCGCCGCGTCATCCCGGCTTTCCCGCGATTTCCTCGAGCCGAGCGATGGCGTCCTCCAGGCCGGCCGACAATCCGGACTCTCCCTCCGCCACCTGGAACGGCCGACCGTAGGTGACGACCACCCGCGCCGCGGGCTTCGGGATCATGAATCGGTCCCACGAATGTAACCGCCAGGCCCGGCTCGCCTGCGCGTGGATCGGGACCACGACGGCCCGGCCCCGCTGCGCCGCCGCGACCACGCCGGGTTTGAGCTCCCGTCGCGGCCCCCGGGGCCCGTCCGGCGTAAACGCCACCGAGCGACCCTCCTGAAGCTCCCGTACCGCGCCGAGGAGCGCCCGCGCCGCTCCCCGGCTGCTCGAGCCGCGGACCGTGCGGTATCCGATCGAGCAGGCGAAGTCGGCGAGGTACTGGCCTTCGCGCGCCTCGCTCACCACGATCGCGATGCCTTGGCGCCGGTGCTGCCACAGGAGCGGCAGCAGCACCTCATGCCACAGCAGGAAGACGTGCGGCCGGCGCGCCTGGTACAACGGCAGCCAGCGTTCCTCGTGGATCGTGCGCACCCGCCAGCTCGCCGCCAGCAGCCGGATCGCCGGCGCCGCCAGCGAGCGCACCGCGTCCGGCGAGACCTTCAACCTCACGGCCCGAGCAGCTCGTCTGCGAGGGCCACCACCCGGGTCGTGGCCCCCGGCTCGCCGAGCCGCCGGCGCACCAACGCCAATCCCTCGCGCTGCGCCACTGTGCGTGGATCGGTCGGATCGAGGAGCGGCCGGAGCGCCGCGGCCAGCGGACCCGCCTCGGCGCGTTCCTGGAGCATCTCGGGGACGACTTCCCGCTCCGCCACCAGATTCACCAGGCTCACCCACCGGACGGTGCGGAGTCGCTGGAACATGCCGTAGGTCACCGGGTGCACCTTGTACGCGACCACCATCGGCCGGTCGGCGAGCGCCGCTTCCAGCGTGGTGGTGCCGGACTTGGCCAGGATCGCATCGGCCGCCGCGAGCACGCCGCCAGGATCGTCGCGGATCAGGACGAGCGGTCCGGCCGCGGGGTACGCGCCGTCCGGCGTGGCCGCCACCAGCACCCGGTCGCAGCCCCCCTCCCTCAGCAGTTGCAGCGCGGCGTCCCGGAACGGCACCCACAGCCGCCGTACCTCCTGCGCTCGGCTGCCCGGGAAAAGGCCGAGCACTCGCTCTCCGCCCGCGACACCCAGACGGACTCGAGCTTCCTCCCGTTCGGGGAGCGGGGCGCGATCGATCAGCGGGTGACCCACGTAATGGCTTCTGAGACCGAGCCGGCCGAAGAAGGTCTGCTCGAACGGCAGCACCACGGCCAGCCGGTCCACCGCCGCCGCCAATCGCCTGGCGCGGCCCGGCCGCCAGGCCCACAGTTGTGGCGCGATGTAGTAGAGCACCTTGGTGCCCGCGGCCCGAGCCGCCTCCGCCACCCTGACGTGAAAGCCGGGGTAGTCGATGAGGATTACGAGATCGTAGCGACCGGCCCGGAAGTCCTCGCGCAAGGCGCGCAACAGCCGCAGGTGCGCGCCGAGCTTGCTCACCACTTCGACCAGCCCGAACGCGGCCAGCCCTTCCATGCGATAGCGGAGGCCCGCTCCGGCCGCCTCCATGTGCGGCCCGCCCAGCGCTTCGATCGTGGCGTCCGGATGCCGAGCGAGGAGGGCGCGGATCACCGCCGCGGCATGGAGATCGCCCGAGGGTTCGCCGGCGGAGACGAAGATGCGCGGCGCCGACCGCGCGATCATCCGGCGGTGGGTACGGCCAGCGGCGCGGTACGCACCGCGTCCGCGACCCTGAGCGCCAGCGCGAGTGCCGCGCGGCCTTCCTCTCCGGTCACGACTCTGGCGCTCCGGCCCCGCACCGCGTGAACGAAGCTCTCGAGCTCCAGCCGCAGGGCGTCGGCCTCCGGCGCCGCCAGCACGATGTGTTCGACCACGTCGGCGAGCTGCGAGCCGGTTCCCGGCCGCCACTCGGGACGAAGCCGCATGAACTCGCCGCCGCCGCTCGCCAGATCCAGGGACAGGTAGCCGTTCGGCTGGAAGAGGCGAAGACGGCGGATCCGCTCCCGGGACACCCGAGACGCGGTCGCGAGAGCGACCACGCCGTTGGCAAACTCGACCCGGGCGTTTGCCATGTCGAGGTGCGGCGACAGCACCGACAGCCCCGAGGCGCGCACCTCGGTGGCTTCGGCGCCGCCGGTGAGGCGGAGGACGAGGTCGAGGTCGTGGATCATGAGATCCAGCACCACGGCGACATCGGTGCCGCGCGGCTGAAATGGCGCCAGGCGCTGGCTCTCGATGTAGCGCGGGCCGTCGAGATACGGCTCGGCGGCCCGGAGCGCCTGATTGTACCGCTCGATGTGCCCCACCTGGAGCTGCAGGCCGCCCCGCCGGGCGGCGGCGATCAGCGCGT
>JACCSE010000465.1 GCA_013813145.1 Gemmatimonadales bacterium | reverse complement strand
CGCGCCCGGCGGCGCGTTGGGCCCGTAGCTGGCCGGCGAGTTGACCTCGTGGTGGCAGGTCGCGCAGGGCAGACCCGGAGCGCCGTGGCCGTCAGGGCCGCGCACCACCTCCATCGGATGCGGCACGGCTCTCCATGACGAAGGCGGTGTGGGTGTGCCCGACCGAGCGCCACCACAGCACCGGGATGCCGGTCTGGGGAGAATGCAGATCCACCCGGTGGTTCGGAAGGTCCTTGAGGTACGGCGAGTCGGACACGCCTTCGACCGAGGTCGCGTCGACGCCGTCTTTCACCATCATCGCCTCCATCATCGTGCCGGCCATGATCGACTGGCCGACCAGCGTGTGCTGCCAGGCCGCCGGCTTCCCGTCCGCGCCGAGGCCGATGCGGGCCCGGTGCACGAAGGCGGAGCGATAGTAGCCGCCGCGGATGTCGTCCTCGCGGGTCCACACGGTCTTGACCGGCGCGGCCGCGGCCTTGGCCACCTGCACCGCCTCGGCGACGAAGTCCGAGGTGGGATTGGCGCGCCGGCCGAAGCCGCCCCCGAGGAAAGTCGTGTGGATCTCGACCTGCTCGGGTTTGAGGCCGGTGATCCCCGCGGCCAACTGCTGGTCCAGGGTTTGGAATTGGGTGCCGGCCCAGACCTCGCACTTGCCGCGGCCGATGCGAACCGTGCAGTTGAGCGGCTCCATCGGAGCATGCGCCAGATAGGGAACCGCGTATTCGGCCTCGACCGTCTTTGCCGCGTTGTCCAGCCCGCGGGCGACATTGCCGGCCCGCACGGCGGCGGCTCCCTTCGTCGCGGCAATGTCGCGGAGCCAGGGCGGCACCGGCGGCGTCTCGGTGGTCTCCGGGGCGGCCGCGCCCGTGAAGTCGGCCAGCCGGCCGAAGGCCTCGCGCAACGCGGTGCTCTCCAGGTTTGCGTTGGGGCCGAGATCCCAGTCGATCTCCAGAGCATCCCGGCCCAGCTTGGCGGCCCAGAAATGATCGGCCACCACGGCGATGCCGGTGGGCACCTGGACCACCTTGCGTACCCCGGGGACCGCCATCGCCCGGCTCGCGTCGAACGACTTGACCTTTCCGCCGAACACCGGCGAGCGCGCGACCACGGCGGTCAGCAGCCCCTCGAACTGCACGTCGATGCCGAACTGCGCGCGCCCGGTGATCTTCTCCGCCGTATCCAGCCGCCTGGTCGGCTTGCCGATGATTGTCCAATCCTTCGGGTCCTTGAGCGGCACCGTTTTGGGCGCCCGCAGCTTGGCCGCCGCGTCGGCCAGCTCGCCGTAGCGCACGCTCTGGTTACCGGCGATGGCCGCGCCGTTCTCGGTGCGGATAGCGGCGGGCGTCACGCCGAAGCGCTCCGCCGCCGCCTGCACGAGCAACGTTCGTGCGGTCGCGCCGGCCTGGCGATAGCGGTCGAACTCCGACCAGGTGCTGCTCGAGCCGCCGGTTATCTGCATGCCCGCGAACACCGGGCTGCCGTACACCGGCGCCGCCGGCGCGTGCTCGACCTTGATCTTGCTCCAGTCGGCGTCGAGCTCCTCGGCGATGAGCATGGGCAGTGCGGTCCAGATCCCCTGGCCCATCTCGGAGTGCGCCAGCAGCACCGTCACGCTGTCGTCGCTGCCCACCCGTAGAAAGGCGTTGGGCGCGAACATGGCGCCGCCCCGGGCCCGGATCGCCGGCTGCGCCCCTGCGAAGCGCCTCGCGCCGGGGACGACGAAGGCGATCACCAGCCCGCCGCCGAGAAGCGCGCCGGTCTTGAGGAAGTCGCGGCGGGAAGGATGCGCGTCGGTGGTCACGTGACCTCCTGGCCCTGGCGCAGCTCGGCCGCGCGGTGGACGGCGGCGCGGATGCGCTGATAGGTGCCGCAGCGGCAGATGTTCCCGCTCAGCGCGGCGTCGATGTCGGCATCGCTGGGCTCGGACTTGGCGGCGAGCAGTGCCACGGCCGACATGATCTGGCCCGACTGGCAGTAGCCGCATTGCACCACATCCAGCTCGGTCCAGGCGCGCTGCACCGGATGGCTGCCGTCAGCCGACAGCCCTTCGATGGTGGTGATCGCCTTGCCGGCGGTGGCGGAGATCGGGGTAACGCAGGAGCGCAGCGGCGCCCCGTCCAGGTGCACGGTGCAGGCGCCGCACTGGGCGATACCGCAGCCGAACTTGGTGCCGGTCAAGCCCACCAAGTCGCGCAGCACCCAGAGCAGCGGCATGTCGGGCGGTGCGTCTACGTCGCGGGTGGTGCCGTTGATGTTCAGTTGCATGAGATGTTCTCCCGGGCTGGCGGCGTCGGCGCGGCAGTCGCGGCCGAGAAGCTCAGCACTGGAGGGAAGTGGGCGGGCAGGGGACTGATCGCTTAGCTACCGTGGGTAAGACACAATGGCACACCCGCGGTGCGACAGTCAATAGCGCCGGGAAGGCCTCACCTCGCGCTCCTTCGCTTCAGTCCTCACCCGGCGGCCGGCGCCGCTCGCGCTTTGTCGCCGAGCGCCGGCGCTTCGCCTCGAGCCGCGCCGCCCTCGACCCGCGACTCGGCTTGGTGCGCCTCCGCCGCTTCGGCACCACGAGCGCCTTCGTGACCAGCTCCCGCAGGCGCTCGGTCACCTCCTCCCGATTCCGCAACTGGCTCCTCGAGCCGCTCGACACCAGCCGGAGCCTGCCCGTGCCGTCGAGCCGTGACGCCAGCACCGTGAGCAGCCGCGCCCGCTGCCCCTCATCCAGTGCCGGCGACGCTGCCACGTCCCACCACACCTCCACCCGGGTGGACGAGGTGTTCACGTGCTGCCCGCCCGGCCCACCGGAGCGCGAGGCGCGGTACTCCAACTCCCCCCGCGGCAGGCGCAGCCCGGGGCCGATCTCTAGCGTCTCGTCGTCTGGCATCGGTGCAAAGTAGCACTTCTTACCTCGCTCTCCGCACCGCATTACGTTTCCCCCGCATGACCCACCTGGATCGACTGGAAGCGCACCTGCTCGAAATGGGGCGGGTGATGCTGGGCTATTCCGGCGGCGTGGATTCCGCGCTGCTGGCAGTGGCCGGCCGCCGCGCGCTCGGTCCTGACCGGTTCCTCGCCGTGATCGGCCGGAGCGCCTCGTATCCCGAGGCGCAGTGGCGCACGGCTATCGAGGTCGCCCGCCGCTTCGACGTTCCGCTGTTCGAGCTGGACACCCACGAGCTGGAGGACGCCCGCTATCTCCGCAACTCCCCCGACCGGTGCTACTACTGCAAGTCGGAGCTGTGGACCCGGCTTGCCGACCTGGCCGCCGCCCGCGGATTCGAAGCGGTGATCGACGGCACCAACGCCGACGACTTAGGGGAGCATCGTCCCGGTCTCGCGGCGGGACGGGAGCGCGGGATCCGCTCGCCGCTCGCCGAGCTGGGCTGGACCAAGGCGGACGTGCGGGCGGCCTCGCGGGAGCTCGGCCTTCCCACCTGGGACGCGCCCGCGGCGCCCTGCCTGTCGAGTCGGGTGCGCTACGGGCTGGAGATCACCCCTGACCGGCTGCGGCAGGTAGAAGTGGGTGAGGCGTTCCTGCGCTCGATCGGCGTGACCGGCGATCTCCGGGTGCGCCATCTCGGGTCCGCCGCGCGGCTGGAGGTGTCGCCCGGCCAGCTCGACCGGGTGCGGAGCCGGTGGGAGGCCGTGCACCGGTTCTTCACCGACCTCGGCTTCGGTTCGGTAGAGCTCGATCCCGAGGGCTACCGCCGAGGCCGGATGCTCGCGCTGGCCGCGTCCCAGCCGATCTGATGCGGCTCTTCGCCGCCGTGCCCCTCCCCGAACCTGCCCACGCCGAGGTGGCCGGCCTGCTCGACCGGCTCCGCCGGCGCGAGCTTCCGGTGCGCTGGGTGCGCGACGAGGGGCTGCACCTCACGCTCAAGTTCTTCGGCGAGGTCGCGGCCGAGCGGGTCGGCGCCGTCGAGGAGGCGATCCGGCTGGCGAACGAGGGGTCGGAGCCGC
>JACCSE010000369.1 GCA_013813145.1 Gemmatimonadales bacterium | reverse complement strand
GCAGGAGCGGGGCACCACCGCGTCCTGTACCGCGAGGTCCGGGGCGATCCGTCCCATTGCGCCGAAGGCCTTCTTCCGGCCCTGCCAGAGCCGAGCCCGGTCGGCCGGGGTCGAGGCGCTGCGCACCGCTCGCGCACCCCGCTCGAGCAGCAGGGAGGCGACCGCGGCCGCCTCGGCCTCCACCGCGTCGGCCCCGCCGTCCAGCTCGACCAGGAGCACCGCCGCCGCGTCGGTGGGATAGCCCGCGGCGTAGATCGAGGACTCGACGGCGGCGACGCAGGCGCGATCCATCATCTCCAGCGCCGCCGGCACGATCCCGGTGGCGATGATCGCGGAGACGGCCTCGCTGGCCGCGCGGACGGTGGGGAAGTCGGCCAGCATGGTGCGGATGCTCTCGGGCACCGGCTCGAGCCGCACGGTGATCTCCACCGCGATCCCGAACATCCCTTCGCTGCCGACGAAGAGCCCGACCAGGTCGGGGCCCCACGGCTCCCCGTGCGGCGAGCCGAGACGCAGCACGCTCGCGTCAGGGAGCACGATCTCCAGCTCGACGATGTGGTTGGTCGTCACTCCATACTTGAGACAGTGCGGGCCGCCGGCGTTCTCCGCCACGTTGCCGCCCACGGTGCAAGCTGCCTGACTCGAGGGGTCGGGGACGTAGTGCAGGCCGTGCGGCGCGGTGGCCTCCGAGAGCCGGGCGTTCACCACGCCGGGCTGGAGCACGGCGCGCCTCCGGACCGGGTCGATCGTGAGGATCCGGTTCATCCGGGTGAGCGCGACGAGCACGGTATCCGGAGTCGCGACGGCGCCGCCGGAGAGCCCGGTGCCCGCGCCTCGGGCGACGAACGGCGTTCCCGTCAGGTGCAGCAGGCGGACGATCTCCCGCACCTCGGCGGCGCTCTCCGGCATCACCACCAGCCCGGGGTACGACTCGCGGGTGGGCAGCCCGTCCATGGTGTACGTCGCCAGCTCGGCACGGCGGTGGCGCACCCAGCGCGCGCCCACGATTCGCGCGAGCGCGTCTACCAGATCGGGCGTCACGTGCCCGCCAGAAAGTCGGGCTGGGTGTGCCCCCGTCCGTTGCCATGGGCCCGCCGATGCACCCGAAGCGCCGACTCGACTCCGCTGCTGAGGATGGGGATGAGCAGCAGGAGCGCTTCGATCCGCCGCGCGGTGGACCGCTCGCTCAGGAGCCGCTGCTTCACGCCCAGGTCGCACTCCACGCCGGCGGAGACGTGGAAGGAGAGGTTCACCGCCTCGTCGGGAAGAGCGGGTTCGGCGGGCTCGACGTCGTTGAGCTGGCGGAGCAGACCGTGATATCGGAGGAACATCTCGCGCAGCCGCACCGCGTTCTCCGGCGGGGGCTCGGTCCCTTCGTACTCGTCGAACGACTCCACCATGGCGACGTAGTACGGTTCGGCCCCGTCCACTCGCTCCCGCAGCACGAAACGGGAGCTCCCCAGCACGACGACATTGGAGCGTCCGTCCGGCAGCTCCTGATTCACCCGCACCTCAGCTATGCAGCCGATGGCGCCGGGATCGGGCGCGCCCCGCCCGTCGCCGCTCGGCGTGATGCCGAAGCGCCGGTCTCCCGCGAGGCAGTCGGCCAGCATCTTCCGGTAGCGCGGCTCGAAGATGTGCAGCGGAAGCGGCGTGCCGGGGAACAGGACGACCGAGAGGGGGAAGATCGGGAGACGAAAGGCCATGCGGTGGAATCTAGCCGCGCGGGGGGAGATCGCGGCTTTGCCGAAGGGGCGAGGGGGTCTCCGGAGGGGGCGCACCCCTCGCGTGCGTAGCGTGGACCTCGGATGCCGAGGATCGGCTGTCCGGTACCCGTACGATCCTCTATGCCGCTCCCCAGAACCCCCGGAGCGACCGCACGTCCGGCGAGTCGCGGAGCTTCTCGAAGGCGCGCTCCCGGATCTGCCGGATCCGCTCGCGGGTGACGCCGAGCAGCTCGCCGATTCGTTCCAGCGTGAGCGCCTCGGAGCCTTCCTCCAGGCCGTAGTAGAGCGACAGGATCTTGCGCTCGCGCGGGGTGAGGTGGCGCTGGAAGAGACGGTCGATGAACTCCCGCTGGAGACGGGTATCGGTCGTCTCCTCGATCTCGAGCTGCCCGTTGCCGGCGACCCGCTCGCCGAACGTGCTGGCACCGCGATCCTGCCGCTCCACCGGCGCGTCGAGCGACACCTCGGTGGAGCTCATCCGGCGCGCCGCGCGAATGTTGTCCACGCTGTCGTTGAGCGCCGTGGCGATCTCCCCGTCGGTCGGCTCGCGGCCCAGCTCCTGGGCCAGAAAGGCCTGCGCCCGGCCCATCCGAACCAGCGCCGAGTTCTGGTTCAGCGGGATGCGGACGCTCCGGGTCTGCTCGGCCAGTGCCTTGAGGACCGCCTGGCGGACCCACCAGACGGCGTAGGAGATGAACTTGACGCCGTGCTCCGGATCGAATTTCCGGACCGCCTTGAGCAGCCCCTCGTTCCCGATCGCCACCAGCTCCGAAAGGTCGAGGCCATGCCCCTGATACCGCTTCACGTAGGAGATCACGAAGCGCAGATTGGCGGTGACCAGCCGTTCCGCGGCCTCCTGATCGCCTTCGAGCGCCCGGCGCGCCAGCCGCTTCTCCTCTTCCGGATCGGAGATCATCGGCAGCTTCTGGATGTCGAGCAGGTACTGGTCAAAGGCCCCGGTCGGAGCGGAACGCTGGAACGCACGGACTTTTCCAGCACGAACATGGGCCATGGTCAACCCCGCCGAGGTTTCGGACGACGAAATGTGTGAGTGCGGCTGCCGAACGGATGAGGTGTGGGAACCGCAAATATAAGAATCGAAAGGAATTAGGTCAAGCCAGGCGAGGTATCCACATCACAAATCGTTCTGGATCAACTGGTTGGTGGCTTTGTCCACCGGCAAAGCGACGGAGTGAGGGAGGGGGAGGGGATCCGGGTGTAATCTTTTGCATCTGGGGGACTTACCCTCTGCTACATCCCGAGTACAGC
>JACCSE010000353.1 GCA_013813145.1 Gemmatimonadales bacterium | reverse complement strand
TCCCTGGCCCACGCGCTCGCCCACTGCGATGCGCCGGTCGCCTTCGTGGCGGAGGCCCACGCCGATCTCTGCCGCGCCGCGCTTCGTCGAGCCGGGCGGGACGTCCGCCTCATCGTCTCGGATCCGGGTCGCGGGCTCCGGGAGCCGGCCGGGGAAGCCAGCACTTCGGTGTTCGCCGAATTTTCAGGAGAGCAGGAGGCGAGCCTCTACTACACCTCCGGCACGACCGGGCTCCCCAAAGGTGTGCTCCTCTCGCATCGTGGGCTGCTCGCTGGGGCAGAGGAGCTGGCTCGTGCCCACGAGCTCACACCGGGCGACCGCAGCCTCTGCATGCTGCCCCTGTACCACCTCAACGCGTTGGTGGCGACGCTGCTGCCCGCACTGCTCAGCGGCGGCTCGGTGGTGCTTCCCCCACGATTCAATCCGACGGCGTTCTGGGAGGACGTGGCGCGGTACGGGTGTACCTGGTCCGGCCTGGTCCCCACCCTGGTATCCCGCCTGCTCCTCTCCCATGGCACCGGCGCCGGTAGCGGACTTCGCTTCGCACGCTGCTCCTCGGCCCCGCTCGAGACGACCCAGCAGCAGGCGTTCGAGGAGCGTTTCGCGGTGCCGCTGATCGAGGCGATGGGGATGACGGAGGCGGGAGCGACGATCTTTTCTCAGCCGCTCCCGCCGGCCGAGCGGAAGCCGGGCTCGGTAGGCGTTCCCTTGGGTTTGCAGGTCCGGGTGGTGGACGGCGACGGACGAGAGCTACCGGCCGGTTGTCCAGGCGAGATCCTGATCCGCGGAGCCAGCGTCATGTTGGGCTACCACAAGGATCCGGCGGCCACGGCCGCGATACAGGATGCCGACGGCTGGCTGCACAGCGGGGATCGGGGCTATGGCGACGAGGACGGACACTTCTTCATCACCGGCCGTCTCAAGGAGTTGATCGTCAAGGCCGGCGAGAACGTAGCGCCGCGGGAGATCGAGCTGGCGCTCAGCCGGCACCCGGCGGTCGAGGAAGCCGCGGCGGTGGGTGTAGCCGACCTGCACCTGGGTCAGGATATCGTCGCGTATGTCGTCCTGCGGCCGGGCGCGCTCGTAGCGGAACGAGAGCTCCAGGTACTCTGCACCCGAGAGATCGGTTCGTTCAAGACGCCGACGGAGATCTACCTGGTGGATGCACTGCCTCGCGGCCCTTCGGGCAAGCTTCAGCGCTTCCGGTTGGCGCAGCGGAAGGCCCCGGCGCCTATCCCGCCGATCTCCTCGCCCCCGGTCGAACGCGCTGTAGCCGCGAGCTGGCTCGCCGTGCTCGGCGTCGAGCACGTGGGGCCGGACGACAACTTCTTCGCCCTCGGCGGCCAATCGCTGCTCGCGACTCAGATGATCATGCGGCTGCGCCAAGAGCTGGGGGTGAATCTTCCGCTCAGTGCCGTGTTCGAGGCACCGACCGTCTCCCAGCTCTCCGTCCGAGTCCTGCGCCAGCTCCTTCAGGTGGAGGGAGAACGCTGATGCGAGCGGACCGCGCCGAGCTGGTCGAGAGAGTGCTCCGCGAGCGACGCGCTTCTGGCCCGGGGGCGGATCCGATTCTCCGTCGCGCCTCTCGGGGTCCCGCCCCGCTTTCCGCCGCCCAGCGCCGGCTCTGGATCCTTCACCAGCTCGAGCCCGGCAGCTCCGGCTCCAACCGCCCGCTGGGCCTGACCCTCAGCGGGCCCCTGGACCAAGCGGCGCTGGCAGGCGGGCTCGACGAGATCCTGCGGCGACATGAGGCGCTTCGGACCACCTTTCCCGAGGTCGGCGGAGAGCCGGTTCAATCGATCCAGCCGGCGGCGGGGATTCCCCTTCCACTCATCGACCTCCACAGCCTGCCGGAGCCGGAGAGGGCGGCCGAAGCACGGCGGATCGCGCGCATGGAGGTGGGACGGCCCTTCGATCTGGCCCGCGGGCCGGTGGTCAGGGCGGTGCTGCTCCGCCTGGACCAGCAGGAGCACCTGCTGCTGCTCCTGATGCATCACATCGTCTTCGATGGGTGGTCGCAGGGAGTGCTGATTCGCGAGTTGTCGGAAATCTATGAGGCGTTCGCCGCTGGCCGGAGCTCTCCGCTCTCCGAACCGGCGATCCAGCACTCCGACTTCGCCGCGTGGGAGCGGGAGCAGCTCGAGGCCGGCCGGCTTCAGGAAGATCTCCGGTACTGGAGGGAACGGCTTCAGCCACTGCCTCCACCGCTGGCGCTGACCACCGACTTTCCGATGCCGTCCGGACCCCGGGTGGAGGGAGCGGAGGTCCGGTTCCGACTCTCCCCGCAACTCTCGGCCCGGCTTCGGGAATGGTGCCGTGCGGAGCGGGTGACGCCGTTCATGGCGCTGCTATCCGCGTTCCAGCTCCTGCTGGGCCGCTACGCCCGGCAGCACGAGTTCCTCTTCGGGGTACCGGTCGCGGGTCGAAACCGGGCGGAAACCGAAGAGCTGGTCGGCTGCTTCATGAACATCATGCTGATGCGCGCGGATCTCACCGGAAACCCCAGCTTTTGCGAGCTGGTCGGCCGGACTCGGGCGCAGACTCTGGACTCGTACGCTCACCAGGAACTGCCGTTCGAGCGCCTGGTGCAGGAGCTCCAGCCGGAGCGGAGGCCCAACCGGTGGCCGCTCTTCGACGTGCTCTTCAATCTGCGGAACGTGCCCAACGCGACACTAGACTCCGCCGGCACCCTGCGGATCGGGATATACCCGTTCGATCGCGTCAGCATCGAAGGTCTGAGCCTGAGCCTTCAATTCGAGCACGGTTCCGAAGGATTCAACGGCTCTCTCGGCTATGCCGCCGAGTTGTTCCGGCCCGAGACGATGCATCGGCTGGCGGAGAATTTCATCGCCCTCCTCACCGCCGGGCTCGAGCAACCGGATCGGCCCGCGGCGCTCCTGCCGCTGGTGGCCGGGGCGGAGTCGAGAGCGTTGCTGCACGAGTGGAACCGGACCGACGCGGCGTACGATCGCGACGCCTGCGCCCACCAGCTGATCGGGGTCCAGGCCGCTCGCGCACCCGGAGCGATCGCCGTGAGCTCGCCGGCGGGACAGCTCGACTATAGGGAGCTCGACCGGCGCTCGAACCGGCTCGCCCACCGCCTGCGCGAGCTCGGGGTGGGCCCCGACGTCATCGTGGCAGTGTACCTCGAACGCTCGCCCGAGC
>JACCSE010000350.1 GCA_013813145.1 Gemmatimonadales bacterium | reverse complement strand
GAAGGGCGAGGGCCGCGCCGCTGCCTGGCTGGGCCACGAGCGCCGGCCGGCCAGCGTCGGCCAGCTCGGCGAGGCCGGGCTGGAGCGGAACGCTGCCGAGGAGAGGAACGCCGAGCTCCTCGGCGAGCCGCTGTCCGCCGCCGGAGGAGAACAGCTCGAAGCGCCGGCCGGTCTCCGGATCGGTGAACCCGCTCATGTTCTCCACTACGCCGACCACCGGCACGCCCACCTTCTCGAACATTCGCCCGCCCCGAAGCGCGTCACCCACCGCCATCTCCTGCGGTGTCGTGACGATCACCGCGCCGGACACATGGGTCGCCTGTACCAGGGAGAGTTGGGCATCGCCGGTCCCGGGCGGGAGATCCACGATGAAGTAGTCGAGCTGGCCCCACTCGACGTCCCGCAGGAACTGCTGCACGATCTTCATGATGATGGGACCGCGCCAGATGGCCGGAGCATCGCGCTCGACCAGAAAGCCGAGCGACATGAGACGGACGCCGTAGGCCTCCAGCGGCTGGATTTTTCCGCCGACGACCGGAGGGCGCTCGAAGACGCCGAACATGCGGGGGATGTTAGGACCGTAGACGTCCGCGTCCATCACGCCGACGCGGTGGCCGGCTTCCGCCAGCGCCACCGCGAGATTCGCCGCCACGGTGGATTTGCCGACGCCCCCCTTGCCGGAGCTGATGGCGATGATCCGTCCGAGATTGGGCTGCTCCGCGGGCGCGGGCGGCGGCGCCTGCTGCGCGCTCTGCGGCGGACCGTGGGTGACCTTGGCCGCTCCGGCGGGATTGCTCACGGCGATCTTGACCGCGTCCTTCCGCACGCCCTCGACCCCCTGCACCGCCGTACGCGCCTGGCGCACCAGGGTGGCGGGATCCTCCGGCGAGAGCAGGAAGCTGAAGCTGACGCTTCCGTCCTGTCCGACAGCCAGGTCTCGGATCATGCCCGCGGAGAGGAGGTCGGTGTCGAGGCGGGGATTGCGGACGGCGGCGAGCGCGGCGGTGACTTGGCCCTCGAGAGACTCGGCCACTAGACCGCCTCCACGTGCTTCACTTCGGGAACCATCTCCCGGAGACGGGTCTCGATGCCCTGCTTGAGAGTCACGGTGGAGGCGGCGCAACCCTGACAAGTGCCCCCCAGACGCACGAGCAGGACGCCGGCGCCCTCGTCGAAATCCACCACCTCGACGTGCCCCCTGTGGGAGGCGATGTACGGGCGCAGCGTGTCCAGGGTGCGTTCGATGCGATCAATCGTGTCCATGGGTCACCGGCTGGGAATTCCTACAAACCCACTCGGAAATATAGGCCGAGCCAGCCGGTGGTTCAACCGCGACCGTCGTGGGCACCGTTCGGGCCCAGGTAGGAGCGCGCGGCCGAAAGCACCGTGGCCTGGACCTCGGCCAGCGATCCGGGAATTGCGAGCCCCGCCGCCTTGGTGTGCCCTCCCCCGCCGAAGCGTTTGGCGAACGCCGCCACGTCGACGTTCCCCACCGAGCGGAGCGAGACCTTGACCCGCCCCTGGCTCACCTCACGGAAGAGCAGCGCCATGCGCACGCCCTCGATCGAGCGGGGGAACTCCACCACCCCGTCGAGGTCGTCGGAGGAGACGCCGAGGCGCTCGATGGCGCCCGGGGGGACCGTCACCCAGGCCAGTCCGTGCTGTGGCTCGACCACCAGGGTCTGGAGCGCTTCGGCGAAGAGCCGTGGACGCCCCTCGGGAGCTCGAGCGTAGACCTCGAGATAGATCTCCTCCGGATCCACCCCCGCCTCGAGCAGCTCAGCCGCCACGCGGAGGGTGCGCGGGCGGGTGTTGCTGAAGCGAAAGCCGCCGGTGTCGGTCAGAATGGCGACGTAGAGTCCCCGTGCCGCCGCTTCGGGCAGGTCCCAGCCGTTGGCCACCGCAAGCTCGAAGACCAGCTCCCCGGTGGCGGCGGCCTCCGAATCGATATAGCGGGGTCCGGGTGGCAACATGCCGCTGCTGATGTGGTGGTCGAGACAGGCCACCGGCACCCCGCGATCCCGCACCGTCTCGTTCAGCATGCCGCGCCGTCCGAGATCGCAGATATCGAGCACGATGATGAGGTCGGACCGGCGGAGCTCCTTCACCGCTTCGGGGGTCCGGTCGACGCCGGGCAGATCCTCGAACAGGAAGCCGAACCGCGGCGGGGTCGGGGTCGGATTGGTGATGACGGCATCCACACCCCGGGCCCGGAGCAGATGGATCAGGCCGGCTTCGCTGCCCAGGCCGTCGCCGTCGGGGTTCACGTGGGTGGTGAGGCAAACCCTCTGGCCGGGACGCAGCACCTCCGCGAAGGCCCTGGCGGCGACGAGCTTTTCGGGAGGGAGGGAGAACGGCATGGGGCCAAGATAATAGGGGCGTGAACGGGCGATGATTGTAAGCTGTGTCACTGGTGGGGGGCAGCGGGGCAGGGGGGCGGCAACGGCACGCCGGCTGTCATCCCGAGCGAAGCGAGGGATCTTCTTCGCGGGTATCGAACCCCGTTCCCGTTTGAGAAGATCCCTCGCTG
>JACCSE010000338.1 GCA_013813145.1 Gemmatimonadales bacterium | reverse complement strand
TGGACCTGCCGGACGGCTACGAGGTGCGACCGCATCACCATCCGATGAGCGAGCGGGTCAGGGTACTGGAGGGGACTGCCCTGCTGGGCCGCGGGAAGCGGTGGGATGACAACGAGCTGAAGCCGATCGCGGTCGGCAATGAGGCGAGCGTGGCGGCCAAGGAGCCGCACTTCGTTCGGGCCAGGGAGCGGACGCTCCTCGAGGTGCGGAGCACCGGACCGTTCGAGATCACCTACGTGAATCCGGCGGATGATCCGCGGAAGGCGCCGGTGCAGTAGGCGCGGGGGCTCTCCTCCGCGGGGTTCCACTCTGACCCCTCGAGCTCCGCGTCTTGCCGATGGGCGCCCCGTCGTCATATATGTGGATTGCGGCGTGCCCCCACGCCGTCCTCGACATGCGCCCCACTCTGCTGGAATCCAACCGAAGGTTCTCGCGATCCGCGGAATGTGCCTTCGCGAGCATCCTGGCACACGCGGGACTGGCCTGGCTCGCCCTCGGCGCGACCGAAGGTGGGAGGCAGATCCCGACCGACGAGCGCGAAGCCAGAGTGTTCTTTCTCCTCCCGCCGGATCGGGTGGACGTGCGAATACGCCAAACCGAAATCATCCAGTGGGGAAAGCTCGGCGGAGACCTCGAGGACGGCATGCACCTCACGCAGCCGGGTGAAGGCCTGCGCGTCCGGGCGCCGGCCTACGGCGCCCGCAGCGGGGGCGTGCGGAGCGGCGCCCGGGGCGAACTGCCCTTCGGTCCGCCGCCTCCGTTCGTGCCGGACACCGTCTTCAGCGTACTCGAGGTGGACGAGATGGTGGAGCGCTACGACGGTAGCGCCGCGCCGGTGTACCCGCGCGATCTGCTCGCCGTGGGGGCGGAAGGTGTGGTTCAGGCGATCTACGTGGTGGACACCACGGGCCGGGTGGACCGGCCAACCGTGGGGGAAAGCCGGTCCGCCAACTGGTCGAGCAACAGTTCCGCTTTCGCATCCTTCCCGCCTCTCAGGTCCCCGCTGTGCCGGAGCGCGAGTTCCTCCGCCAGTGGCTCTTGACGTCCGGAGTACAACTTTCCACGATCGGAGGGAGCCGCGATGGACGCGACCATTCGGCGTTCACCCCGTGCCCGCTGCACCGCCGCCACGTCGATCTTCTTCATTTTCAGCACCGCCGCCATCGCCCTGCGCCCTTTCTCCGGGTCGGGGTCGGTCAACAGATCGATGACCAGATTCGGAACGATCTGCCAGGACAGGCCGAAGCGGTCCTTGAGCCAGCCGCACTGCTGCGCCTGAGGGTCTCCTCCCTCTGACAGCCGGTCCCAGTAGTAGTCCACTTCCTGCTGGGACTCACAGCGAACGACGAGAGAGATGGCTTCAGTGAACTTGAAATGCGGCCCGCCGTTCAGCGCGGTGAACTCCTGCCCCTCGAGCTGGAAGGCGACTGTCATCACCGAGCCCTCGGGCTGCCCCGCGGCCTGCTCGGCTTCCCTGGTGTAACGCGTGGTCGTCAACACCTTGGAGTTCTTGAAGATGGAGGTGTAGAACGCGACGGCCTCCTCGGCCTGCTGGTCGAACAGAGGAAGGGCGTGATGCGCTGGGCGATGGCTGGCATGGTGGGTCTCCTCGCGGTGTCGCGGCGTATGTGAGTGACAGGTCGTCCGCGGGCGGTCGCTCCGCCCGGGTGCTTCTCATAGTTAGTCGGAGCCGCGCCGGCGAAATCGACAATGCGCCGAGACCGGCTTGCCTGGTCCCCGGCCAGGAAAGGCTGCCGGATACTCATATTTAGCACGTCAGAGAGTTCGCCAACGGAGGTCGCATGGCTACCCAGCCGTCCCCACTGCGCCGCGCACCCAATCATGTACCTCGGTGAGGCGGCGATGCGGCTAGCCGTGTCCGTCGGGCGACGGGAGGGCGACGCGCTGGTGGCGAGCCACAAGCGGATGGCGTTGCGGGAGCTGGCGCCCGAGCGGGCGAAGGCTCGCCCCCGGACACGCGTGTCGCGATGACCGTGGACAATCTGGCCACCATTCTCCTCCTCGCCGCGAGCGCGGGCGGGCTGCTGCTCATTCCGTTCGGCTTGCCTGGGCTTTGGCTGATCGTGCTCGGCATCTTCGGTTCCGGCTGGCTCACCCACTTCCGCTCTCTAACCCCGGGATTCGTGGCCCTGGCCGTCGGCCTGGCCCTCCTCGGGGAGCTGGTCGAGGCGTGGATCGGCTTCCGCTTTGCGCGGCGATACGGTGGATCGAGCCGAGCCGGCTGGGGCGCGCTGCTCGGCGGGCTGGTGGGCGCGGTGGTCGGCGTGCCGGTGCCGCTCGTGGGATCCGTGATCGGCGGCTTTGCCGGCGCGTTCGCGGGGGCGGCGCTGTTCGAGTACACTCGCGCGCGGCACTCGAACACCGCGGCGCGAGCGGGGTGGGGTGCTGTGCTCGGCCGCGCGGCCGCGGTGGCGGTGAAGATGGGGCTCGGGGTGGCGATGATGGTGGCGGCATTATTCGCTGCACTCAGAGGGTGAACTAGCCGCACTCCGTGCTACTGCCCCGCGGCCAGGTGGAAGGCGCGGATGTCGAAGGACGCGCCCATGGGGGCCTATTCGACGGCCCGCGTCATCTCCAGACATTCCCCTAACCTCAGCGGACCGTGCTCGCGATCCTGCTGCTGCTTCAGTCCTCCTCCGCCGGCACCGTCGAGGGCAAGGGCTCGCCGACCGCCGACATCCCCCGGCTGGAGTCCTCGGTCCGGATCGACGGCGTGCTCGACGAGCCCGTCTGGTCCCGGGCCACGCGGCTCACCGGCTTCTGGCAGTACCAGCCGGTGGACGGCCGGCCCGCCGAGGAGCGGACCGAGGTCCTGGTCTGGTACGCGCCCGACGCGATCCACTTCGGCATCGTCGCCTACGACCGGGTACCGGCCGCCATCCATGCCACCGTCGCCGACCGGGACAACATCGACAGCGAGGACCAGGTCGTCCTCGACCTCGACACCTTCCACGACCGCCGCCGCGCCTTCTTCTTCGGCGTGAACCCGCTCGGTGTCCAGAGCGACGGGGTCCGGAGCGAGGGCGCCGGCCAGGTCAGCAGTCTGGTGCCGGGCAGCACCGACAAGAACCCAGATTTCGTGTGGGAGTCGAAGGGCCGGATCACCGGCCGGGGCTACGAGATCGAGATCCGGATCCCGTTCAAGAGCCTGCGCTATCCCGGCGGCAAGCGGCAGACCTGGGGCTTCAACGTCACCCGGATCGTCCAGCGCACGGGTTACACCGATACCTGGACCGACGTGCGCCGAGCGAACGCGAGCTTCATCGGCCAGGAGGGCGCGATCGCCGGGCTGCACGACATCCGGCACGGCGTCACGGTCGAGGCCCAGCCGTTCGTCACTGCGACGGCCAACGGGGGCAGGGGCCCGGCCGGCGGGGAGTTCGACCGCGAGGACGTAAATCCCGACGCGGGGCTCAATCTCCGCCTCGGCTTCACCAGCTACGCGCTCGACGCCACCCTCAATCCCGACTTCAGCCAGGTGGAGAGCGACGAGGGGCAGGTGACGGTGAACGAGCGCTTCGCCCTCTTCTTTCCCGAGAAGCGTCCGTTCTTCCTCGAGGGCATCGAGCTCTTCGGCACGCCACAGACGCTGGTGTACACCCGCCGGATCGTGAATCCCAAGGCCGGCGCCAAGCTCACCGGCAAGTTCGGCCAGCTCGGCGTCGCGCACCTCACCGCGGTGGACGAGACCGCCGACGGTGACGCCTGGTTCAACGCCACCCGGCTCCGCCGCGACTTCGGCCGCAACTCGATCGCCGGCGTCACCTTCACCAACCGCGACCGGGGCGGCGCCCACAACCGGGTGCTCGCCGGCGACTTCCGCTACGTCTGGGGCCTCTACTACACCCAGTTCCAGTACGGCGCCTCGTGGACCGCCGCCGACGGCGCGACCCGCCGGGCCCCCATCTGGCAGGCCGAGTACGACCGAACCGGCCGCACCTGGGGCTTCAACTATCTGCTGCGGGGCTTGGGCGACGGGTTCGAAGCGCAGGCGGGATTCGTGAACCGGCTGCGGAGCGGCGTGGTGAACGGGCATGCCTTCAACCGGCTCACGCTGTACGGCGCCCGCGGCGCGCTGCTGGAGAACCTCACCGTGTTCTTCGGGCCGGACCGGACCTGGCTGTACGACGATTTCGGCTTCAAGGAGGGACTCGAAGGATTCGAGAGCTTCGACGCCACCTTCCAGCTCCGCGGCGGGTGGGAGCTGAACGGCCACCTGCAGCGCGACTTCGTGACCTTTCAGGGCACCAGCTTCGCCGGCTACACGGCGGTGGGCGCCGCGGGCATGGCCTACCTGCCGCCCGACGACTTCTCGGGGGTCAACTGGACCGCGAAGGTGACGACTCCGACCTGGCGGCGGCTCGGCGCGGAGGTGTCCTACCAGCGAGGGCGGATTCCGATCTTCCAGGAGGGGGCGACCGGAACCGTTCGCCTGCTCACCGGGCGGGTGGAGCTGCGCCCCGCGCCGACGGTGAGGATCGCGGCGAGTGGGACCGCCTTCCATCTGTTCCGGCTCGACGGCAGCGAGTTCGCCCGGTCGCTCATCCCCCGGCTCCAGGCGGAGTACCAGCCCAACCGCGCGCTCTTCTTCCGCGCGATCGGGGAGTACCGCTCGGAGCGTCGGGCGGCGCTGCGCGCGGCCCGGTCTGGCGAGCCGCTCTTCATCGACGGCGCGGCGCAGCCGGCGCTGCGGAACAACGGGCTCCGGGTCGATCTCCTGGCCTCGTTCGAGCCGACGCCGGGGACGGTGGCCTTTCTGGGCTACGGCAGCTCGCTGGAGACGGACGGCGACTTCAACTGGTCGCGGTTGGAGCGGGTGAGCGATGGGTTCTTCGTGAAGCTGGCGTATCGGGTGAGGCGGTGAGGGTCGCGGCTGAGTGAGACGCGGGGGGCGAGCGCCGGAGAGCGTGCCACCTCCGGCGCTCGCTGCGGCGCGACCGGGAAGTCGCGCGGAAGGGTTTCCTAGGTAGCCAGCTCGATTATCCGGCGCACGTCGTACTTCTTTTCCGCCGCCTTCAGCGACAGGTACCGTACCGTTCGGTAGATCGGCCGCCGATAGAACGGCCGGTCAAACTTGCCGAATACCCAGAGGATGTTGAGATACGAGCTGGGGTCCCGCCCGTCGAGCGAGTACTTGTTGTTGAGGTGCTCGAGTATGGCCAGCGCCTCTTCCGCGTTTCGGGTCCACTGGATCACCGCCTTGCCCCACAGCATCCGGAGCGCGTTCGGCATCCACCCGTCCCGCAGGTACGCTGTCTGTGCCGCGTTCCAGAGCGGCTCCGCCGTCCCGGCCCGCTCCAACTCCTCGGCGGTGTAGAGCGCCGGGCGCGCGTCCGACTCGCCCTCACGCAGCTCCCGCCGCGCCCAGTCCGGAATGGCCTCGACCGTCCAGTGCCGCGGGTTGAAGTGGGTGAAGTTGAAGG
>JACCSE010000324.1 GCA_013813145.1 Gemmatimonadales bacterium | reverse complement strand
TCTCCGCCTCGCTGTAGCCATTCCCTGGCAAGATCCCTCGCTCCGCTCGGGATGACAGATGACCCACCCCACCATCCGCACCTCTCGCCTGCGCCTCACGGTGCTCGACCTCGCGGCCGTGGACGCGCTCATCGCCGGTGACGCGGAGCAGCTTCAAGCCCGGACCGGAGCCAGTTTCCGCTGGCCCGCGCCGCCCCCCTACATGGCGGAGGCGCTGCCGGACGTGCGCGAGCGGCTCCGCGCCCATCCGGCGGAGGCGCCCTGGTGGTGCTGGCTGATCGTACGGGAGGATACCGGCGAGGCGGTCGGGTCGGTGGCGCTCGGCGGCCCGCCCGATCCCGCCGGGGCCGTGCTCGTGGGCTACGCCGTCTATCCCGAGCATGAGGGGCACGGATTCGCCACCGAAGCCGTGCGGGGGATGATCGGCTGGGCCTTCGGCCAGGCCGGAGTGCGCGAGGTGCGGGCGCTCGCGCCGGTGTGGAACACCCCCGCGCTCCGGGTGGCCGAGAACGTCGGGATGCGTCCGATCGCCACCGGCGAAGACGACGACGTGGGCGAGGTGCTGGTCTACGCCGTCAGCGCTCCAGCATCCGCCGGATCGGCCGGATGAGCAGCGCGAGCACCACCGCGGCGCCCGCCGCGAACAGCGCCACGGCGCCGAACAGTCCCGGCAAGGTGAACGACTCGTACAACCCGCCCACCCGCCCGCCCAGGTAGTTGCCGACCGAGAGCGCCAGGAACCAGACACCCATCGTCAGCCCCACGATCCGGGCCGGGGCCAACCGCGTCATCGCGCTGAGTCCGACCGGGCTCAGGCAGAGCTCGCCGATCGTGTGCAGCAGGTAGGTCGCGACCAGCCAGAGGGGGCTGACCAGCACGCCCTGCTCCGCGGCGCGACCGGGAATCACCAGGATCGCGAAGCTCAGCGACACGAAGACGAGTCCGATGGTGAATTTGGCCGGGCTCGACGGATTGCTCCGCCCCAGCCGGATCCAGATCCAGGCGAACACCGGCGACAACACGACCAGCAGGAACGGCGCGACCGACTGAAGCCAGCTCGGCGGGAAAGCAAAACCGAACGCCTCGGTGCTGGTGTCCCGCTGGGCGAAGAGGTTGAGGGTGGAGCCGGCCTGCTCGAACACCGACCAGAAGATCGCGGCCGCCACGAAGAGCACCAGCACCACCACCAGCCGCTTGCGCTCTTCCGGAGTCCACTTGCCGGCGAGGAACATCCAGAGAAAGAAGAGCACCGTGGTGAGCAGCAGCACCACGCCCAGCACGTTGCTCACTCCCTGCGCGGTGATGGTCAGCACGCCGGTCGTCGAGAGCAGGGCCAGGAGAACGCCACTCCCGACCAGCGCGCCAATACCGATGCGGAGCAGGCGACGCTGCGAAGCCGCCGCCTGGGGCGAGCCCGCGGGGGCCGGGTACATCCCGGCGTCGCCCAGGTTCTTCCACCCGGCGAGATACTGCACCAGCCCGAAGAACATCCCCACCGCGGCCATGGCGAACCCCCAGTGCCAGGCACTCTCCGGGGAGAGCCCCATGGACGCCAGGATCCCACGAAACTGTTCGCTCTGAGCGAACCAGCCGCAGACCAGGGGCGCGATGAAGGCACCGAGATTGATGCCCATGTAGTAGAGCGAGAAGCCGGCGTCGCGCCGATCGTCCTCGGGCGTGTAGAGCTCGCCCACCATGGTGCTGATGTTCGGCTTCAACAGGCCGGTCCCGAGCGTTACCAGCCCGAGGCCGCCATAAAATGTGGTGAGCGAGGGAAACGCCAGAGCGATGTGGCCCAGCATGATCAGCACGCCGCCGTAGAGCGTGGCGCGCCGCTGGCCCAGGAAGCGGTCGGCCAGCCAACCGCCGGGCAGGGACGTGATGTAGACTAGCGAGACATAGGTGCCGTAGATCGCGCCCGCCTTGGCGGTGTCGAATCCGAGGCCGCCGGTGGCGAGCGGCGCCGTCATGAACAGGATGAGCAGCGCTCGCATCCCATAGTAGCTGAAGCGCTCCCACATCTCGGTGAAGAAGAGCGTGGAGAGCCCGCGCGGATGGCCGAAGAAGCGGGTATCGAGGGGGGGAGCGGGCGGGGGCGGGGCGGTTATGGCCAAGACAGTCTCCCAAGAGAGCGGGATCGGTGAACGGTGAACGGTAACGGAAGGGGTCTCCCCCCTCCGGACAAGCACCCAGTCCTTCGGTGGAAGACCCCTTCCGTTTACCGTTCACCATCCCGCTTCTTCAGTATATCCTCCAGCACGATCCGATCGATCTTCCCATCCGTCCGCACCCGCACGTCGTAATTTTCCCAGTACATGAAGTTCTTGAGCGCTTCGATGAACTCCGGCGTGGCCGAGCCCTGGCGCCGGGTGAGCCACTTCTGGGGCTGTCCCACCGGCTCCGCCAGCAGGATGGGCTCCAGCCTCGCGACCAGGTCGGGCGCGAGGGGTAGGAGATCGGCCGGTTCACTGGGGAAGAAGTGCAGCTTGTGCAGCGTCAGCAGCCGGACCAGCTCGGCGATCGGATCGGGCGCGTCGTAGACCCGGATGTCGATGAAGCGGTCGTTGGCGCCGAGGTAACCACCGTTTTTGCGGACGACGAGCAACGCGGCGGACTGCATTCCGCGCTTGTCGCCTCCACCGGCCTGACCCGCCTTGAGCGCGACCATCAGCCGGTCAGCCAAGCTACCCCTGCTCTTCTCGAACGCCTCCGCCAGGTTTCTCACCGTCTGGCCGGAGACCATGATGTTGCCCTGCGCGCTGAACCACCGGCCCACTATCACCTGACCCTTGCCACCGGCGACGCTGCCCCGTCCTCCGGGCGACCCAACCCTTCCGCCGGCCCAGTCGAATGTGGTTCGTCCGCTGAAGCTGGCCGCGTTTCCCCGGGCGTCCACCATGCCGACCTGGCGATCCTGGAGCATCGTGTCCGTCCGCATGAGGATGCGGAGCGCCTCCCCGGCGGTCGCCCCTCGGCCCATCAACTCGAGGCCAAGCTCCCCGTACGCGGTGTTGCTCAGACTCTGGGTCGCGACCGCGCCTACTCCCGCCTTGGCCCAGGGGACGATGCCGCCCACGTTCGGAAACTTCGATTGAACGACGACCCCGAGATCTCCGTTGGCGGAATCGTAAGCGACGATGCTGTAGGTGTGGGCCAGCTTGACGAGATGCGGCGGAGAGATGATGGGCTGCTGGGCGTGAATGGATGACGGGGTGAACGGTAAAGGGTGAACGGTGAACGGTGCAAAAGCGATAGCAGCGCCGCACAGCATGCCCCGCACACCACACCAGATTCGCATCCTCATCTCCCGTTCACCGTTTACCGTTTACCGTTTACCGTTTACCGTTCACCGTTCCCGCTTCTTGTCGCCCAGCTTCCCCTTCAGATACGCCAACTGCGCCTCGACCGTCTCCTCCCGCCGGCGGCGGTCGGCGTCGGCCACGTCGCGGTCTTCGTCCGACGCAGGTCGGGTGGCGCCCGCGGCTTCGAGATCGCGCCATGCGGCGTCCACCGAGGCGGAGCCGGCGGTTCCGCCCGCGGCGGAGCGGTACTGCGCCGACATCTCCTGCACCTCCCGCTCCGCCAGGGCCAGCTCGTCCTGCTGGACGACGAGCTTCCGCTCGAGGACCAGTATCCGCTCGCGGTGACGCCCCGCGTAACGCTCCGCGACCGCGACGGTTTCGGGATCGGGTACGGCACCGGCCAGCCGGCCGCGCCGCTCGGCGTCGGCGAGCTGCTTCCGCTCGGCCACCAGTTCCCGCTCCGTGGTGCCGAGCCCCTCGCGCATCGCGGTGAGTCCGCTCTTGGCCTCCAGCAGTGCCTCGCGCAGGCCCGCGGCGTACGCCCGCGGGTCGGCTGGCGTGTGCTCGCGGAAGAGCCGGTCGAGCCGGGCCTTCAAGCCGTCGAACAATGGCACCTCGGGAGGGAAGGCGCGAATGTTAGGCCACCCTTCCTGGGGCGTCAAGCAAGCGGGGTGCGCTCCGCCTCCACTATTTTTCGCCTTCATGAACTGCCCCATCTGCGATGAAGTCGAAGGACGCCTGACTGCACCGGGCGGCCCGATCTACGACGACGGAGTCTGGCTGGTGAGTCACCATACCGGTCGATACACCGATCCGGGGGAGCTCATCGTAAAAGTACGACGCCATGTCGAATCGATCGCCGATCTGAGCGGCGTCGAGGCCTCGGCCCTCGGGCCGGTGCTGCGGGCGGCGGTAGGGGCGGTGGCTCGTACCGTCCGCCCGGAGCGAGTCTATGTCGCCTCCTTCGGCGAGCGCGTGCGCCATATCCATTTCTACGTTCTTCCCCGTACCGCCGCGCTGCCCGCCGGGCACGTGTTCTCGGATGTCTACAAGCGGGCGCGTACCCTGCTCCGCGGCTGGGGACTGGCGCCGAACCCCACGGGTGAGGCCCGCGCGGAGGCCGCCCGTCGCATCCGGCAGGACGAGGCATGGAAACGGTTACAACCTGATCCTTGACCATCCTCTGAATCTCGCCCCCCGCTTCGCCACCTTGATGCGCCGGCTCGGCGCCACGAGCGGGGTGAACCAGCTCTACGCCGCGCTGGCAGCGGCGTGGGACGAGTCACACCGCGTCTATCACGGTACCAGCCACCTGGTGGACTGCCTGGAGCAGTTGGACGGGGCACCGGGCGAGGGGGCCGACCGCCGGGTGGTCGAAGCGGCCCTGTGGTTTCACGACGCCGTGTACAACCCTCATGCCACCGGCAACGAAACCCGCAGCGCGGCCTGGGCTTCCCGCGGGCTCGCCGGAGTGGGTGTCCCCGCCCCGACCGGTGCCGAGGTCGCTCGGCTGGTCCTGCTGACCCGGCATACCGCGCCGCCCACGGATGTCGCCGGCCATCTCGCGTGCGACGTGGACCTGTCGATTCTCGGGCGGGGGCCGGATCGGTTCGCGGAGTTCGAGCGGCGGATTCGCGCCGAATACGCCTGGGTGCCCGAGGACACCTATCGAGCCGTCCGCGCCGATATTCTTGAGGGATTCCTGCGACGCTCACCGCTCTTCCTCACCGCTCACTTCCGCCGGAAGTACGAGGCGGCGGCCCGGAAGAATCTGGAGATCGCCATCACCGGTCTTCGAAGCCCTTCCCGCGAAGTCCCCGAAGCGTGACCCCCATCACCTCCCTGGCTCGGGTTTACCGGTTACGTTGCCGGATTGCCTGGGACGGGGATTTTGATGGGGACACTCACGCAAAGAGGTGATGGACATGATACGGAAGACCTGGATTCTTGGCTCGCTTACCGCCGTGATGCTTGCCGCATGTGGCGGCGGTGCGGATAATGCGAACACCACCGACGGGACGGGGATGGAATCCGGCGCCGGCATGAGCGACACGATGACCATGGCACCGGGCGCCGCCACGATGGACACCGCGATGGGCGCGGACACCGGCATGGCCGACACGGCCGCCACTCGATAGTCCTCCGCTTACTTCATCCCGAGCGCAGCGAGGGACCTACTCGACCCGGGTTCGACACCCGCTGAGTAGGTCCCTCGCTGCACTCGGGATGCTGCACCCGGGGCGAAGCTGCTGACAGGTGCTTATCTTCGGGCATGCCCCCTCGCCTCGGCCTGGTCCCTCTTTTCTCGCTGCTGCTTGCCTGCGACCGTCCGGCGGGCCGCGGCAATCCGGTCTGCGGTATGGCTATGCTGGCCGGGCCTACGACCCTGCTCACCCAGTTCGAGATCCCCGATCAGACGCTGAGCGTTCCGCCCCGCGATCTGCCGGAACGGCTAGTCGCCCGGTTTGTAGCGGGGCCGGCCGCGCCGGCCATCGTGGGCCGGACCGACTCCCTCCTCGTGATCGGCGTGGAGGCCACTCCGCCTCAAGGCACCAGCGCGGGATTCGGCGTGCTCGTGGTGGATCGAGAGGAGCGGGTCCGCGG
>JACCSE010000262.1 GCA_013813145.1 Gemmatimonadales bacterium | reverse complement strand
GTGCGGCGGTAGTCCGTCGGTTCCGACACCGAGGAACACCCGGCCGAGCAGCTCGCTGCCGCCGAGGCCGGCCAGCCAGCGCCCCTCGGCGGTCGCCCGGAGATACTCGGAGGGGCCCTCACCCGCTTCCAGCGCGATCCTGCCCTGGAGATCCCGATGCACCGCGAGGCCCCCGCTCGACCGCTCCAGCGCGAGCCGGCCGACGCGGTAGGTGCCCGAGCCGAGCGCCGGGTTCGGCCGGTAGCTACCGGTGGCCGGCGAGGCGCTCACCGCGACCGATTGGCTCTCCTCGACCAGCAGCTCGAGCTCCAGCGCCGTCCGGCCGCTCAGGCGGTGGCGCACGCCGGCCCCCACACTCTGGAGCAGTACGTAATCGCCGTAGTCCTCGCCGCCCTCCTGCGCCAGGATCGAGTTCAGCACCGGGGCCACCACTGGAAGCTCGCTGAAGTCGGCTATCTGCCGCGCCGCGTTTACGCCAAGCCGGGTCCCGCCGGCGTGAAGATCCGCGGCGAGCGATCCGGTCACCCGGTCGTCCGAGGTGCCGTAGGCCAAGTGAGGCCGGATCTCCACCCGGCTGCGCTCGAGTCCGGCCACCGCTCCGAATCCCAGGGTGAGTCCCCGCACCCGGTTCACCCGCACCAGATCGCTGAGCGACCCCGCCGCGAGGCGGCGGGCGGGCAGTCCACCGAGTGCGTGAGAGCCGGCGATCCGTTCCACCTCTACCCGAAGGGCGTCCATGTCCTGCTGGTTGATCGGAGCAGCGACGTCGGCGATGGCCTGGTCGAGCGGCCGCTCCCAGGTCGAGTCGCTCGCCGGGCGCGGCGCCGCGAGGCCGGCGATGGCGGGGCCGGCGAATGTCCCCGGCGGAAACCGGACGTTCAGGTCGTACGCGTCGATCTCCCAGCGTCCCCGAATGATTCCCCGCGCGGGAAAGTCGAGCCAGGTGGTGCGCCGCCGGATCTCCACCTCCTGGCGGTAGGGTAGCCAATAGCGGCCCTCGAATCGGGCGTTCTCCAACACGATGCTGATGTCCTCGAGCTGGCGGTCGAGATACGCCCGCGGGGTGAAGCCGAAGCGGAACCGCACCAGCTGGGCGCTCGCCGCGTCGATGAAGAGCGTGCCGACGACGAGCGGCTCCTCGAAAGAGCGCGGCCGGACCTGCACCTCCCGGACCAGCACCGCACCGCCCGCCGTCCGGATGGCGAGTGAATCGCCGAGCGCGTAGTCGTAAAGAGTCGGCCCCGCGGGCGAGAGCGGATGCGCCACATCGCGGACCTCGTCGCCTTCGCCGACTCGGATCATGTCGCCGAAATTATTGGTGACGATCCCGAGATGGTCGCGGTGGTATTCGATGTCGGTGGGGAGGAAGGCGCCATCGCGCCAGCCCAGAATGACCTGCTTGCTCCGGTCCGGTGCCTGCCAATACACTTCCACGGCCAGCTCGTCGGCCTTGACCAGTCGGGGCGGCTCACTGAGCCCGGCCCCCACCTGCGCCAGGAAGAACACGAACCCGTGGGCCCGGGTGCGATAGCTCCCGAGCGACGCATCGGCCTGGGCCGCGACTCGCCGGTCCACCGCGCGGTGGACCAGCGAGAGCGCCTCGGGCGAGTTCCAGGTCTGGGCAGGGAGAGACGAACAGCAGGAGGTGAGAAGGACGGCTGTCGCTGCCGCCCGCCGTCTCTGTCGCTTGCATCTCACCGCGTACCTCTCACGATTCCGGGGGCAGATGACGGGAATATCCCGGGGCCTGAGGGGCAGGGCAACCTGGCTCTGCCTCGCCGCGGTGGCGTGCGGCGGGCGCGCTGCGCCGGAGGGCGAGGCCGGGGTGGGGCCGACGCCCTTCCGGATCGTCCCGGTGCAGGAAGCGATGGTGCTGGAGACCGCCGGCCCGCCGCCCTCCGACACCTCGGTCACCTTTCATACCGGCGAGCGGCGGGTCATCGTGCTGCGGCACGGGCCGCCCACCAACGTGACCTTCGCCGAGCTCCTCTTTACCCCCAACGCGTTCGGGGCCGACAGCGGACGCGCGGTGACGGTGGAGGTGCGCCCGCGGCCTGGTGTGTACGGAGTGGACGTCGCGACCACCCTGCCGTTCCGGGCGGGCGTATCCCTCACCTTCACTTACGCGCGCTACTTCTCCGCTCCGGCCCGCGCACGGGTGGTGTACGGCGGCGACATCCTGTTCGAGCGGGCGCTCGCCATCGGGCAACTCCGGCCCAACGGCCTTCTTGCCCTGCTCCCGTCCACCCGCCCGGCGCTCGACGTCATGAGCGCCGCGATGCAGGGGCCGGGCAGCTACCTCATGGCGGCCCCACAGTGAGCCAGCGGTTCGAAGCCTTCGCCGCCCAGGTCCGCCGCGGCGGAGGCATGGTGCCGGTCACCCGGCAGGTAGTGCTCGACGGCGACACCCCGGTTACCGCATTCGCCAAGCTCCACCGGGGCCGGTACGGGTTCCTGCTCGAGTCGCTCGAAGGTGGAGAGCGCTGGGCCCGCTACACCTTCCTTGCCACCGAGCCGCGGGAGGTGTTTCGCTACCGGGGACGAAGCTGCGAACGGTGGTCCGCCGTCTCGGACTGGGCTCCGGTCGAGACCGACTTGCCCCCGCTGGAGCACCTGGGACGGATGCTGCGGCGGCACCCGCCGGTTTCCGTGCCCGGCCTCCCCCGGTTTACCGGCGGCGCGGTCGGCTACCTCGGCTACGACGTCGTCCGCACCATCGAGTCCTTGCCCGACGCACCGGACGACGACCGCGGGCTTCCCGACGCCATCGTCATGGTGGCCGATACGCTCCTGGTGCTCGACAACCTCTACAATCGGGCAACGGTCATCGCCAGCGTCGAGACCAGCGCGGAGGCGGGCGACGGGGAGCTCCGGCGGCTCTTCGCGGAGGCGGACTCGCGGATCGAGAGCTGGCTCGAGCGCCTGGCGTGCCCGGGGGAGGTTCGGCCGCTCGCGATCGAGTCCCTGCCGCCGCTCCCCGCGGTCGCCTCCCCCTATCCCGATGCCAGCTTCCAGCAGCACGTGCAACGGGTCAAGCAGTACATCGCGGCGGGCGACGTCTTCCAGACGGTGCTGAGCCGCCGGCTCGACTTTCCCGCGCCCGCGCCCGAGCCGTTCCTGACCTATCGCTACCTGCGCGCGCTCAATCCGGCACCGTACCTCTACTTCCTCCACTGCGACGACATCCACGTCATCGGCAGCTCCCCCGAAGTCCTGGTCCGGGTGGAAGACGGAGAAGTGACCCTGCGGCCGCTCGCGGGCACCCGCCCGCGCGGCGCCACGCCCGACGAGGACGCCTCCCTCGCGACCGAGCTGGCGGCCGACCCCAAGGAACGCGCCGAGCACCTCATGCTGGTGGACCTGGGACGCAACGACGTGGGCCGGGTGGCGGAGTTCGGCACGGTGCGGCTCACCGCCTTCATGGCCATCGAGCGCTACAGCCACGTCATGCACCTGGTGAGCGAGGTGCGAGGCCGCCTTCGTCCCGAGCTCGACGCGCTGGCCGCCCTCGCTGCCGCGTTTCCTGCCGGCACGGTGTCCGGTGCGCCGAAGGTGCGGGCGATGCAGATCATCGACGAGCTGGAGCCGGTGCGCCGTGGACCGTACGCGGGTGCGGTAGGCTACGTCGGGTGGGGAGCGAGAACGCTGGATACGGCGATCGCGATCCGCACCTGCGTCATGCGCGGCGGCCAGGCCTGGATCCAGGCCGGCGCGGGCATCGTGGCGGATTCGGACCCGGAAGCGGAATGGCGGGAGACGGAGGCGAAGGCGCGGGCGGTGCTGTTGGCGCTGGCGCTGGCGCGCGAGAGCCCGCAAGCGACTTGGTCGCGGTAGCAGGGGAACGGCCAAGTGACCTGGGCGCCCAAGTCAAGTTGAATGCTGACCGCCGCTCAGGGCTGGGAACGGCCACGCAGCTGCCAGCGTACCCCGAGGTGCGCTGCGGCGGCCAGCGCCAGGCCCACCAGTACACCGGCGGCCACCGGGAGCATGATGGCGGAGATGGAGCCCCCTGCTTCGAAGCCCCGGTTCCCCGGCCACCGGGGCGCTGCCGGCAAGACTCCGAGAGCAAGCAGGAGGCCGAAGGCAGCTCCGACCAGAGCTGCCGTACTGTAGAGTCTCCGCCAGTTGGTCACTACGTGCAACATGGTGCGGTCCCGTGATGTTCGGCAAGCCGAACGTCATTCCGTGCACCTCCTATATTTCTCCCATGCCCGTCTACCGCCTGATCAGCCCCACCGGCGACCAAGCCTTCGAGCTCCCTCCCGGCCGAAGCCTCGTGGTCGGCCGCGGGGTGACCAGCGATATCGCGATCTACGACCCCACGATCTCCCGGCGCCACGCCGAACTGACCGCGGGTCCCGACGGCGTGGAGGTCCGGGATCTCGGCAGCTCGAACGGCACCTGTATCAACGGCAGCAGGGTGAGCGCGGGTCACCTCCAGCTCAACGACTCGGTCACCTTCGGCAAGGTGATGTTCCGGCTCCGGCCGCTGGCCCCGGCCGGGGGCGAGCCCGCGCCGCCGGCCTTCGAGCGGCAGTCCCCGGCCGGGATGATCGTGCGCGAGCTCGAGGTCCGGGGCAGCCTCCCCCCGGGGATCACCAGTCGAGACGGTCCGCTGAGCCGCGGCCAGCTCCGCGTGGCCGCGGCCTCGGCCGAGGAACGCCAGGCCAAGAAGCTCTCGCTCCTGCTCGCGGCCGCGCAGAAGATCGCCTCCGAGCTCGACCTCGAGCGCCTGCTCCGGGCAATCGTGGACGTGACCTTCGAGGTGATGACGGTGGACCGGGTCTCCATCCTGCTCCGGAACGAGGCCACCGGCGAGCTGGTTCCGACCATCTCCCGAAGCCGGTTGGGCGATGACCAGATTCAGCAGGTCCCTCGCTCCATCACCGACAAAGTCATCCAGGAGCGGGTGGCCGTCGTCTCCCACAACGCTCCCGCCGACGCGCGCTTCAAGGGCCGGTCCATCGTCATGCAGAGCGTCCGGAGCGCCATGTGCTCCCCGCTCATGGCCTCCGCCGACCAGGTGCTCGGCATCCTCTACGTGGACAACATGACCGCGGCCAACACGTTCACCGACGAGGACCTCCAGTTCCTGGTGGCCTTCAGCGGGCTGGCCGCGATCGGGATCAAGAACTGCCGCTTCGCCGACCAGCTCCAGCGGGAATCGATGGTGCGCTCGAACTTCGAGCGTTACTTCGCGCCGAACGTGGCGGCGGAGATCGCCCAGCAGGGCGCGGCCATCCGGCTGGGCGGGGAGCGCCGGCCGATCACCGTGCTGTTCAGCGACATCCGGGGGTTCACCGCGATGGCGGAGGCGATGGCCCCCGACGTGATCGCCCAGATGCTCAGCGAGTACTTCACCGAGATGGTGGAGGTGATCTTCGAGCACGGTGGCACCCTCGACAAGTTCATCGGCGACGCGATCATGGCCCTCTGGGGCGCACCCATCGCCCACGAGGACGATCCCGACCGAGCCATCCGAGCGGCTCTGGCGATGCAGCACAGCATCGACGCGCTCAACCGGCGCTGGGTCGCGGCCGGGCGGCCGGAGATCGGTGTGGGGATCGGGATCAACTACGGCGAGGTCTTCGCCGGCAACATCGGGAGTCACCGCCGCCTGGAGTACACCGTCATCGGCGACGCGGTGAACGTGGCAAATCGCCTCTGTGCCGAAGCGGGCCCGAGCGAGATCCTGGTGAGCGAGCAGTTGCTGCGGGTGGTGAAGGAAAGCTTCGACGTGGACTTCGTTCCCGAGCTGGGACTCAAGGGAAAGGCGCAGGTGGTGCAGGTGTACCG
>JACCSE010000249.1 GCA_013813145.1 Gemmatimonadales bacterium | reverse complement strand
AGCGCCGCGGCGATCTGCTTGAGCGTCGGCGTGGACTCCGGCTTGACCTCGGACTTGCCAGTGTCGAAGAGAATCCCCTGGGTGGCCCAGCGCCCGTCCGCGCTCAGCGCGTCGTAGATCGTCTTCTGGCTCTCGGCGACCCGGATCCGGGTCAGGTACACGGCATCCTTGTCGTCATCCCTGCCTTCGAGCCGAACGATGACCGCCTTGTCCCGTTTGAAAAGGGCGTTGGGGACGTTGACCAGACGCTTCTCGTCCACGTACGCCTTGAGATATTTCCCGTCACCCAGGATCCGGAAACTGGCCGGCTTCCCCAGATAGCGCTCCCGGTCCTTGGTATCGAGGTCGACCTGCACCGGTCCACCTCGCAGATAAAAGCCGCCGTGCCCCCAGTGGAGTTCGCTGAATGTGTTGTCCCTCTCGCGGCCGCCACCGACGTGGAGGGTGCTGGCCCCCACCCCCTGGCCGGCGCGGCTGATCACATCGAGCTCGATGGTGTATCGGTCGGGCAGCAGCTCGGGGAGGGGAATGATGATGTCGCTCGAGCTGGACGCCTTGAGCGCCCGCTGGCCGCCCTCGAACTCCACCACTTCCATCGCGCCGGTCTTGAACTCCAATCGCTCCGGAAAGTTCCCGACCTGGTCCTCGGTGAAGTCGGTGAAGAAGATCGTCCGCTGGCCGGGAACGAAGTCGTAGTTGGCCCACACCTTTCGGTCGGGCGTCGGGGTCGTGGCGGCGGTGCCGGGCGCGGTCCCCGCCGCGGCAGGGGTTCCAGCCGGAGCGGTGGTGGTGGTGGAGTCAGGCGCGGCAGCGGCCGCGGCTGGCTGCTCCCCACCGCCCTCCAGCGCGCTGTCTATGGCCTTGCTTTCCTCTTCCGTCGCCTTTTGAATGGCCTTGTCTTCCGCCGTCCGCTTCACGGCATCCTTCAGCCGCTTGCCGAACTGCGCCTCGGCGGTTGCGGGGCTGCCGGCCGATACGGCGGCGGCGAGCGCCAGGGCGGAGAGATAGGTAAATGCTGCACGGAATAGCATGGGAATCCTCGTGGCGTTGCTGCCGTGACGGAGTGCCGATGATGGGCTGGGAGAATCGAGCTGGAAGGCCGCTCTACCGGAAGAAGATGCGGGCTCGGACATGACCGCGCAAGCACACGAGGAAGGGCGGTTCACCGGGTACGGCGGAGCCAGCCTCTTTCGGCAGGTCTGGCGGCCGGCGGCGCCCGCCCGGGGGGTGCTGGTGAACCTCCACGGGTTAGGCGACCACTCCGGCCTTTACCCCGCCCTGGTCGAGCACTTCACCGCGGGAGGCTTCGCGGTCCACGCTCCCGACCTGCGGGGAAACGGCCGCTCTCCAGGGCAGCGGGCCTACGTCGCGCGATGGGACGTGTTCCGAGAGGATCTGCACCGCTTCCTTCAAGTGGTTCGAAACGAGGAGGCCGGCCTTCCTCTCTTTCTCCTCGGCAATAGCCTCGGCGGGCTGATTGTCCTGGAGTACGCGCTCCACCACCCCGAGAGGATTCGCGGCGTGATCGCCGCTTCGCCGCCGCTCGGGCGGCTCGGCATTCCGGCCTCTCTCCTGCTGCTCGGACGCCTCATGTCTCGGGTGTTGCCCCGCTTCGCCCTCCGCACCGGGATGGACCTGGGCGGACTCGCCCGCGACCCGATCGTGGCCCGGACCGTGTTGGCCGACCCCCTCTTCCATCGTTGGGGCACCGCCCGGCTCTCGACCGAAGTGGCGGCAGCCATCGCGCGGGTGCAGGCCGCCGCCCCCCGGTTCCCGCTGCCGGTACTGGTCCTGCACGGCGCGGCGGACCGTATGGTCCTCCCCGACGGCAGCCGCGAGTTCATCGCCGCCGTGGGCCATCCCGACCGACAGCTTCTGGAGTATCCCGAGGCGTATCACGTACTCTTCGCGGACCTCGGGCGAGAGCGGGTACTCACGGACGTGGAGCGGTGGATCGTGGCGCGCCTCTGATCGGTTCGCTACCGTGGAGCCGTGGGATCGACGATCGCGCGTGCGCTGCGCCTGCGCTGCCCGCACTGTGGTGGTGGGCCGATCTTCGTCACCTGGTCTCGCTTGGTGCCGAACTGCCCGGTGTGCGGCCTGGGGTTGGAGCGAGGCGAGCAGGGCTACTGGCTGGGTGCCTACTTCTTCAACCTGATGGCGATGGAGACGGTGTTCTCGGTCTGGGTCGTCGGATTCCTGCTGTGGACCTGGCCGTCGCCGCCGTGGGAACTGTTGCAGATCAGCACCGTGGTGCTCATGCTGATCGTTCCGGTCGCGTTCTTTCCCTATTCCAAGACGCTGTTCCTCGCGTTCGATCTCCTCGTGCGGCCGGCGGCGGAGGAAGACTTCGTGGTGCCGCACGAAGAAGCCCGGAACCCGCGCAGGCGGACGCTCGAGCAGGCGGCGGACAGCTCCCTACCTCATCCCGAGAGCAGCGAGGGACGTACTCA
>JACCSE010000236.1 GCA_013813145.1 Gemmatimonadales bacterium | reverse complement strand
TGCGCCGCGTAGGAATCGAACCTACAACCTAGTGATTAAGAGTCACTTGCTCTGCCAATTGAGCTAGCGGCGCAAAATTCCATAGCCCCAAGGGGAGTCGAACCCCTCTCTCGACCTTGAAAGGGTCGCGTCCTAACCGATAGACGATGGGGCCGCTCGCCTCGGGCTCGGGATAGCGCTAACGGGATTCGAACCCGTGTTTGGGCCTTGAGAGGGCCCCGTCCTAGTCCCCTAGACGATAGCGCCATTGTGTTCTGGCTATCGGCTATCGGTCCGTGCAGGTGGAGCCCAGGCGTTGCAGGACCGATAGCCGATAGCCGATAGCTGATAACCACCCACCCACAGGCCCGGAGGGAATCGAACCCCCAACCCCCGGTTTTGGAGACCGGTGCTCTACCAATTGAGCTACGGACCTCTGCACCAGGACCTGCGTACCTGGGACGACCAGGGTGGCTGACGGGACTTGAACCCGCAACCTCCGGAGCCACAGTCCGGCGCTCTAACCGATTGAGCTACAACCACCGCGGCGGAGCACGGGGCCCCGTTCCGAGCCCGGAAAATTATGCCCTTACGGGGGCTCCGGTCAAGACCAGAAACGCTCCGCGAGATCGGAAAACCCGGTGTGTTCGGCCGCCTGCACATCGTCCAGGCTGGTCACCCGAACCAGCCCCCGAACCGCGTTGCCGGCGAAGAGCGGGGAACCCCGAATTTCCTCCAACCGGACCCGCCGCTCCCCGACTCCCCCCGTCAGCTCGGCCACCCGCGCCCGGGCGACGCTCGGCAGCACGCCGAGTGCCAACGGCGGGGCGCAGACCCGGTCGCCTTCCCACCAGAACAGGGCCCAGACCGCGGCCTCGGCCACGTAGCCGCCGACGGTCAGCAGCAGGGCGTCGTCAGCGCCGCGAGCGCGAGCCTCCTCCAGCGCCCGGTCGAACTGGCCGCGGTCGGTGGTCTTGTGCGGGTAGGGGCGGTGCGTCTCGCGAGAGAGGACCAGGCGCACTCCGTCGAGCCGGCCGGGAAGCGGACGCTCGGTGACTTCCAGTCCGCGGCGCTCGACTTGGAGCCGGTGCACCCGGTCGGGGCCGCCCGCGGGGGTGAGCAGCTCGGGGGGAAGCGGGATGCCGAGCGCCTTGCAGCTCGAGGCCAACCGCCGGAGGTGGAGATACCAGAGTGGGGCGGCACCCCGGCGAACCCGCACCGTCTCGATCAGTGCCGTCATCGGACCGACTCCCCCTGGGGGACGATCGGCAGCTCCGCCTCTGCCGGCAGCACGGTGCGGCCCGCGCGGGCGTCCACCCAGCCTTTGGCTGCCGTCGCGCTCAGGATCACCGCGCCTCCGAGCAGGGGCCAGGGGCCCGGCCGCTCACCCTGAACGATCCAGGCCCACACCGGGTTGAGCACGGGCTCGATCAAGAGGATGAGCGAGGCCTCGAGGGCCGGAATGACCGCGATAGCCCGGGTGACGAACACGTAGGCCAGCGCGATCTGGAAGACGCCGAGATACGCGACGATGCCCCAGTCGACCGGCGGATGGCTCCCCACCGGGAGAGCCAGCGGGAGGGCGACGAGGAAGGCCGTGAGGTTCCCGGATACCACTGCCGCCGCCGGCGATCCGTGCTCGCCGCCCGCGGCCCCCATCCACCGCAGCCCGCAGACGGTGAGCGCCCAGAAGACGCCGCTCATCACCGCCAGGACGTTGCCTCGCACCGGGTCGGGCGCGGTGGCGGCGGCGGGGTCGGTGCCGACGAAGAACAAAATCAGGCCAGCGCCCACCGCGGCCATGAAGCCGATATCCTGGCGCCGGGTAGGCTCCTTCAGGAGCCAGGGAGCGAGCAGTGCGAGATAGAGCGGCGCGGTGGACTGCAGGAAAATGGTGTTCGCGGCGGTGGTGAGCCGGTTGGCGAGCACGAAGAGGATGAGACAGGCGGCGTAGGCCACGCCCACCACCACCGCGCGCCGGCTCCAGCCCCGCCGCGCCTCGGAGGCGAGCCCCAGGATAGCGATGGCGGCGATGCCGGAGCGGAAGCTGGCGATCTGCCAGGCGCTGAAGTCGGCCGCCTTGATCGCCGCGCCGCCGGTGGAGAAGAGCACCGCGGCGGCGGCGAGCTGAAGGCGAGCGGTGGAGCGGGGGTGCATGACACGAAACTAGCGGGGCAGCGGGGGCAGCGGGGCAGCGGGGCAGAGTCGCTCAGGGAGTTCCGAGACGTAGGGGGGCCCGCAGCGTGGCGGTGATCCGACCGCGGGGGGGGATGCACGCGCCTATGGCCGCTTCCCCTTCCTCGGTCCCGGCGACTAGCTCTCGGCGGATGCGGGTTTCCGATTTCGGGGCGCGCACGGCGGTGCCGCCCCGGACGATGGAGTCGAGGCGGACGTCGAGGAAGGTCGGGGCGCGGGCTCGCCGGATCTGCAGCACGGCGGTGGTACCGACCGGAAGGGCGACACCGCGCTCCACCGTGATCGGGACGACAAGCGCGGCGGTGAACCGCTCGCCTTCGGCGCTGGTAGTGCTGCAGACGCGGGTTCCAGCGGCGAGCTCGAGCACGGTGCCGCTCGGCAGGACGGCGCTCGGGGCTGCCGGCGCCGGCTGTACCGGCGCGGCCGACTCGGTTGGCGGGGGCGCTGAGTCGGCGACCGCGGCGCTGTCGGGCCCGGGAGAAGCGGAGTCAGCGAGGACGGATGCCGGCGGAGGTGGAACGGTCGCGGCCGACGTGTCGGAAGGTGGCGCGGGAGCGCTGTCCGCAGGGGCCGGAGCCGTGCCCTCGACGGGAGGAGCGGCGCC
>JACCSE010000172.1 GCA_013813145.1 Gemmatimonadales bacterium | reverse complement strand
GTCATCCCGAGCGGAGCGAGGGATCGGTCCGGGCATGCGTGTGAGGCTCGATGCCGATGACTCGCTGAGCTGGTGTGCCGTTCCTGCCCCGCCGCCCCTGGCTGCTACTCCCCGCCCACCGTCTCCTCCTCCAGCTCCTCCTCCAACTGCTGCCTCCGCAGCAACTCCCAGTATCGGCTTCCCCGCCCGATCAGATCCGCATGCGTCCCCTGCTCCGCGATTCGGCCTTCGTCCAGTACCAGGATCCAGTCCGCCTCGCGCACCGCGGCCAGCCGATGAGAAACGATGATGCTGGTGCGCCCCTCCAGCGCGTCTCGAAGCGCGGTGAGGATGCGGGCCTCGGTCTGCGCGTCCACCGCGCTCAGGGCGTCGTCGAGCACGAACACCGGCGGATCCTGCGCCAGTGCCCGGGCGATGGCGGTGCGCTGCTTCTGTCCGCCGGAGAGGTTGATGCCGCGCTCGCCGAGGAGCGTGTCGAACCCTTGGGGAAGGGAAGGCAACGCCTCGCTGAGTTGAGATACCTCCGCCACCCGCTCCAATCGCCCATCGTCCGGGGCGCCGAGCAGGATGTTCTCCCGAAGCGTCTCGCCGAACAGGAAGGTCTCCTGGGCGACGAAGCCGACAGCGCGGCGCAGCTCGTCGAGGCCGAGCTCCCGGATGTCGACGCCGTCGATCCGCACCGCGCCCCGGTCGGGGTCATGGGTGCGGACGAGCATGTCCGCCAGGGTGGACTTGCCCGAGCCGGTGGCTCCCACGATGGCGAGCGAGTTGCCGGCCGGCACCCGGAAGGTGAGGTCCTGAAGCGCCCATCCCCGATCCACCGCGCCGGGATAGCGGAACCAGACCCCGTCGTACTCGACCGCGCGTGCGCCCCGGGCGGCGGGAAGTCGCCGCGGAGCGGCGGGGCTGGTGACGGCCGGGCGCTCCCGGAAGAGGTCGTTAATCCGGGCCATGGAGGCCGCGCCGCGCTGCACCAGGTTCACCGCCCAGCCCAGGGCGATCATCGGCCAGACCAACATCCCAAGGTACACGCCGAACGCGACGAACTCTCCCACGCTCACGCTGCCCAGCATGATGAGTCGGCCGCCCTGATAGAGCACCACCAGGGCGCTCAGTCCGCCCAGCAGGCTGAGCAGCGGAAAGAACAGGCCCTGCACCCGCGCCAGATGGAGGTTACGGTCGAGGTAGTCGCGACCCAGCGCTCTGAAGTGCTCGGTTTCGGCTCCCTCCTGCCGGTAGGCCCGGACGACGCGCACGCCGGAGAGATTCTCGTGCGCGTGGCTGGTGAGATCGCTGAACTGTGCCTGGATGGCCTGAGACCTGCTGTGCACTCGCTGTCCCAGGGTCACCATGACCACGGGAAGGCCCACCAGTGGCAGCAGTGCCAGGAGGGTGAGCGGTGGGCTGATGGAGAACATGGCGGGTGCAATCAGCAGGGCCCGTATGCTAGTATCCGTCAAGTACATGAGGGCCGGCCCCGCCACCATGCGCACGGCCAGCAGGTCGTTGGTGGTGCGGGCCATCACATCGCCCGTGGGGTACCGGTCGTAGAATTCGGCCGACATCCCCTGTAGATGGGCGTACAGCGCGTCCCGCAGGTCGGTCTCGACGCGGCGGCTGCCGCTGTTGAGCAGTTGGCGCATGCCGTAGCGCCCCACGCCGCCCAGCAGCGCCACGCCCACCAGGAGGGCGACGGCGATCTGAATCTCCCGGAACGGCTCGCCGCCGCGGAGGGCGTCGATGCCTCGCTCGAGGAACCGGGGACCGAGCGTGGTGAAGAAGTTGGAGATGACCACGAGCACGAGGCCAGCGGCGTAGGTGCGCCGGTAAGGCCCGAGGTAAGGCAGCAACGAGCGCAGTTCATTCATAGGCGTCGCTGGAATGTCATCGCCCCAGGGAAGCCCGGCAAGTCACATCAAGGAGGAAATCGATGTCCAGAACGCTCCTCGCACTCACGCTGTTCGCCGTCGCCGCATGCGGCGGCGGAGACCGGCAGGAGGTCGCGACCGCGGACAGCCTGAGCCGCGACCTGCAGCTCGCGCCGGTGGACACGACGGCGGAGCTGAACGATCAGGCCGCGCCGGCCGCCGAGCCGGCGCC
>JACCSE010000145.1 GCA_013813145.1 Gemmatimonadales bacterium | reverse complement strand
TGGTACGCGGCCAGCAGGCGGCGCACCACTTCCGCGAGAATGGGGTCGCGGTCGAGGATCTCGCGATCGAGCTTCATGGGAGGAGGACCCTCATGCTAGGCCTCGGAAGCGAGACAGGGATACACATTCCACACCTCGAGCGCCCAGCCGGCGGTGCGGCGGCGGCGTGCCGGCAGGCTGTCGAGGTATTTCGCCACGGCTCCGGCGGGTGGTTTCTTCCCGATTCCCATAACTCACCGGCCACTGTTGAGGGGCGATTCCGCTCGACTACCACCGGCAGCGCATAGCCCCCCTGCCCCGTGTCGGCCGTCGACCGAATCTCCACCTTCGGAAACAGGGCGACCGATGCTCCACGAGAGGCACCGGTGGTTGACAGGCGCCTCATCCTGCTGTAAGATCAGATCTATGGCACGCAAATCAGATAAGCGCCCGAAGCGGATCTCCGCCACCGAAGCCAGCCGCTCGTTCTCGAAGGTGCTCGACGAGGTTGCGAGTGGCCGCCGGTATCTGATCCACCGGCGGGGGCATGACATCTGTGCCATGGCCCCGCCCGTCGTGGCGGGCCGCCGCGCCTCCGAATGTCTGGCGCTCCTTGGGGGCCGAACGCCGGTTGTGCTCAACGGCGGGTTTGGGGACGACCTGCTCTCCATCCTTGCGGAAGAGCCCCCAGAGGAGCGGCCGCTGTGGGGCTCCTGATTGATTCCACCGTTTTCATTCACGCCGAGCGCCAACGCCAAACGCCCGCGGAGCTCGTTACCGAGTTGATGGACCACTGGGGCGATGCGGAGCTGGGGATCTCGGTCATGAGCGCCGGAGAGCTGTTTCACGGCTGCTGGCGCGCAGACACCCCGTCCCGCCGCGCCAGCCGTGAGGAGTTCGTCGAGACCCTCCTGGGGGCCATCCCCGTCGTGCCAGTGACGCTTGAAGTCGCCCGCGTGTTCGGCGAGCTGGATGCCAGGCTCAGCGCCCAGGGGCGCAGGATCCCGACCTCGGACCTCCTGATCGCGAGCACGGCGCTGACGCGCAGTGACAGCGTGGTCACCGGCAATCAGCGCCATTTCGACCGGGTGCCCGGGCTCACGGTGCATGTGCTGGCGTGATGAGGGCTGGGAGGAGGGCCGTCCCCAGCGATCGGCCGGCACCCGCATGATGCGCTCTTCCAGGCGCCAGGGATCTCGCTCCAGCCAGCCGGCCAGCCACTCCAGCCAGCCGGCGATCGGGCGGTCGGCTTCGATCCCCGTCGCCATGGCGGTGAATACCTGAAAGCGCTCGGCGGCCCGCTCGATCCATTGGCTCGGGAGTGTCCTGGCGCGGCGCTCGGTTTCATCCGCCAGCACCGCCTCTGCCGCCCTCGACTCCGCCAGCAGGCGTCCGAGCGCGGCGGTCCAGCCGTCCAGCCCAGCGACCCGGTCGCGGTGCCCGATAAAGTTGACTACCCGCGGATCGATGTCACCGGCCAAGTACGGCTGCGAGCCCAGCTCGGCGAGCCCGTAACGGGTCCAGCCCTCAGCCCCGGCCTCGAGCAAAGCGAACACCGCGCGGACTGCCGGAATCTCACGATAGCCGATCCGGCGGCGGGCCGTAGCCGGCACCCCCGCGTCTGCCAGAGCCGAATCGCAAAGTCTCCATAGGGCCGCGCAGCTCGGGACACGACAGCGATACGGTGGGGTGGGGTCCCGGCGTCGATCAACGCCCGGACCTTGGAGCTGACGGCTTCCAGCTCGCGATCCACGTCGGGCTCGCCGATCAGCCCGAATCTCCCGGTGCGCACTAAGGCCGGCGCGAACAACTCGGTCGCGATCCCGGTGCCCGGAGTGCGCTCGATCGAAGCGACCATCTCCAGCGAGACCGGCAAGTCTCCGCTCACATAGAGAACGATGCGATCCAGCGCCGGGGATTCGTTCAGCGCGGCGAGGAGTTGCCGCCAGCCGCCGCGCAGGTCCGCTAGTCCGAGTATCCTGATCTCGCGGCGTCCGCCCAACCGTTTCTCCATCCTGTTGCTGAGGAGCGGACGGCTGCCGCAGCGTCGGCCAGTGCATCTCGCCCGTCGCGCCGTCCGAGACGCTCCAACTCGCGAACGTAGGCCGCATACAGCCGCACCAGTTCTGCGTCCCGATCCTTCTCGAACTGCTAGCGCGTGCCCAAGGAGGCCACAGCCGCCGCGTAGGTATCCGGTGCCACTGCTTCGGAGCGGAGCTCACCGAAGAGCTGCTCCACGGCTCCGAGGAAGTCGTTTTCGCGGTCTCTGAAGGTTGGGCAGGCTTCAGTTCGCATGATGCCGCCCAGCAGCGCGGCGCGCTCGAAGTCGCCCAACGGCTGTAGCTCGCTCGCGCCGAGCCTGCCCGGCAACTCATGAAACACACACAGCGGCGGATCGAACCAGCCGGGCACGCCCCGTGCCGCCGCAAGGTCGAAGAGGTCGTCACGCAACCCACCCTGCCTGAGCGCCAGTAGGTACGGAGGCCGAGCGGAAGGTGCGCGCTCGTGCGATTGATCCTTGCCCTTGCGCTCCGCCCGGAGAATGCCTATCGTAGGTGTACAATCGCTCCCCGTGGTCATTTGCGGCGTATTGCAGCCACGTTAAACAAATGCTAAAAGGCCTCGCGTCCCGGGTGTCTTTTTGGCACCCGGCGCTTTTTTCTGGGCCGGTGCCGAGACCCAGGAAGCGAGGTGGAGACCGAAAATCATGACCACCGCGCTCGTTCCCGAACTGGAGCAAGGCCTCAAGCCCCTCCGCCCCCTCCCGCTCCACTGCCGGCTCTGCGGCGCGTTTCACCAGCCCGCGCCGGTAGCCACCTGCGAGGAGTGTCTCGGCCCGCTGGAGCCGGCCTACGATCCCGACCGGCCGCTGCCCAATGCGGCCACGATCGCGTCGCGGCCCGCGTCGCTCTGGCGCTACCGCGAGTGGCTCCCGTTCGAGGGCGAGCCGACACTGTCGCTCGACAGCGGGTTCACTCCGCTGGTCGAGTCCCCCGAATTGGCCCGGCGGCTCGGCGTCGCCCGGCTCTGGCTCAAGAACGACGCCGTCTGCCATCCCTCGCTCTCGTTCAAGGATCGGGTGGTCGCGACCGCGATCAACGCGGCCCACGCCCTGGGTCTCGACACGGTGGGCTGCGCCTCCACCGGCAACCTGGCCAACGCCGTCGCCGCTCAAGCCGCGCGGGCCGGTCTCCCCGCCTGGATCTTCATCCCCCACGATCTCGAGCTCGGCAAGGTGGTCGGCACCGCGGTGTTCGGCCCCAAGCTGGTCCGGGTGCGCGGCACCTACGATGACGTGAACCGCCTCTGCGCCCAGGCGGCCGACCGGTTCGGGTGGGGGCTGGTCAACATCAATCTCCGCGGCTACTACGGCGAGGGCTCCAAGACCGTCGCCTTCGAGATCGCCGAGCAGCTCGGCTGGCGCACGCCGACCGCGGTGGTGGCGCCGATGGCGGGCGGGTCGCTGGTGACCAAGCTGGGGAAGGGCTTCGGCGAGTTTGCCAGGGCAGGCCTGACCAGCGGGCCGCGCCCCCGGCTCTACGGCGTGCAGGCCGCGGGGTGCGCGCCGATCGTGCGGCTGGTCGAGTCGGGCGGAGACCAGATCCAGCCGGTGGTGCCGGACACGATCGCCCGCTCGATCGCCATCGGCAATCCGGCCGACGGGCGCTTCGCCGCGGAAGCCATCCGGACCACCGGCGGGTGGGTGGCCGCCGTCTCCGACGCCGAGATCGTGGCGGGAATCCGGACGCTCGCCGAGACCAGTGGCATTTTCACCGAGACTGCGGGTGGCGCGACGGTTGCCGGCGCTTTCGCCCTGGCCCGCGCCGGCCGGCTGGGTCCGGACGACGAGGTCGTCCTCTGCATCACCGGCAACGGACTCAAGACCGTCGAAGCGCTCGAGGGCGCCCTGCCCGAAGCGCCGCTCATCGCACCACGACTACGCGAACTGGAGGCGCTCCATGGCCGTGACTTTTAGCCTGCCCACCGTTCTGGCCAAGCTGGCGGACGGGCAGTCCAACCTCGAGGGGACAGGGTCCACCCTCGGCGATGTGGTCGCCGACATCGCCGGCCGGTTCCCGCGGCTCGCACCGCGGTTGCGGGATGACCGGGGGGGGCCGTACCCATTCGTGACCTATTACCTGAATGACGAGGATATCCGGTTTCGGGATGGGTTTGCTACGCCGGTGCGGGAGGGAGACGAGGTCACCGTCGTAGCTGCCATCGCCGGGGGATGACCGGAGCGGCTCGCAATTGCCACGGACGGGCGAAGCACGAGGGGGTGTGCCACCGGAGGACTGTGTGCTTGTCCGGAGGGGGCGCACCCCCTCGTGCGTAGTCGGGCCCCGCTCAATACTGCTCTATCAGCACCTTGGCCACCTTCTCCAATCCCCGCTGCCACACGGGCCGGCGGCGCCACTCGTCGAGGGTGATTTCCTTGGAGCGGGTGAAGTCGGACTCGTTGCCTTGGGCTATGGCCCGCGCAAAGTCCTCGTCGGCGATGCCGAGTACGTTTTCTTCGTTGATCTCCATGCTGCGCTCGTCCATGTTGGCTGAGCCGACGATCGCCCAGGTGTCGTCGGCGAGGACGGTCTTGGCGTGCATCATGGCGGGCTGGAACTCGAAGATTCGAACGCCGGCGCTGAGGAGCTCCTCATAGAAGCTCCGGCCGGCGGCCTGCACCGGTATGGCGTCGGTCTGGTCGCCGGGGACGAGGATCCGTACGTCCACGCCCGCGCGGGCGCGGTCCATCACTACGGACCGAAGGTGACGGTCGGGGATGAAGTAGGAGTTGGCGATCCAGAGTCGGTGGCGGGCGTTGACGAAGGTGACCCAGAATAGCAGGCGGATGGGCTGTAGCGAGTTGGACGGCGAGCTGGCGATGGCGAGGCCGCGGGCGCCGTCGTCTCCGTCGAGCTGGGGATGAAATTTCGGTCCGGCGAGCACCTCACCGGTGCAGTACACCCAGGTGCCGGCGAAGGCCGTCTGGACCCCGGTCACCAGCGGTCCGGTCACCCGGGTCATGCTGTCGCGCCACTGGTGGGGGTTGCGCACGTCGCCGCCCCACTTTTTCGCGACCGCGGCGCCGCCGGTAAAGGCGATGCGGCCGTCGATGACCAGCGCCCGCCGGTGGGTACGGCGATAGATCCTCACCAGGTTCCGGAAGGAGAGTGGGCGAAAGCGCTCGACCCGAACGCCTGCCGCCTGCAGCTCCTCGCGGTGTCTCTCCTTGAGCTTGAGCGAGCCGAACCAGTCCACCAGCAGGCGTACCTCGACGCCGGCGCCGGCGCGCTCCTTGAATGCGTCCATGAACTGTCGCCCGACCTCGTCGGGCTCGAAGATGTAGACCTCGAAATTGATCGTCTCGCGGGCTTCCCGGATGGCCTTCAGCATCGCGGGATAGAAGGCGTCGCCGTTCTGGAACAGCTCGGCGCTCCCTCCTCGCAGCACGCGAACGTTGAGGAATCCCGCGGCCTCCCTGATGAACTCGTCGGACCCGGGGTCGGCGTCGAAGCCGGCGGTCAGATCGGCCGTGGCCCAGTCGGGCAGGAAGAGGGCGCCGAAGACCGAGACGACCGCGATGGCACCCAGCACCAGCAGGGCCCAGCCCCACCACGGGAGAGTCTCGCTCACCGAAGGTCGATCCGGGCGAGGAGCGGGTGGTGATCGGAGCCGAACACGGTGCGGCCGCGGTCGGCCGGATTCTCGTCGAGGCGGTGGATCCGCGCGCCGGCGAGCATGCCGGCCGAGTCGCGGACGACGATGTAGTCGAGGATGAGGCGCGGAAGAGCGTGGTAAGTGTGCCGCCAGCTTGGCTCCACCGGCGGCATGCCGGGCTCGAAGCCCGCCTCGGCGAGGTATTGCCACGCCGGCTCCGCCCGTCCGCGCCCGAGATTCAGATCTGCGCCGAGGACCACGGTGTCGTCCTCCAGCCTGTCGAGTAGATGCCGCGCCTGCTGCGCCCGTCCGGCGGCGCCCATCCACTTGTAGCCGATCGGTCCTCGGGGCGCGAGGTGCGCGGTGACCACCCGGAGCCGCCGGCCGCCGACCGCCACGGCGGCAGTGACCGCCACCCGGCGCTGCAGCACGAGTGGCAGTTCGATCCCGCGGGCGTCGTCCAGCGGCAGCGTCGAGAGGATCGCGTTGCCCCGGTCGCTCCGCGGCGGGCCGTTCCGCATCGACGGGGCGTAGCGAAGATAGAGCCCCTGCCTCGCCGCCGTCTCCGCCACATCTTCTCGACCCCGGACCCGGGCCGCCAGCTCACGGGCCGCTCTGCCGTTGGAGCGAACCGGCACGCTGTCGTCGGCCCGGAGCGCCTCCTGGAGCAGCACGACGAGCGGCAGATCCGGCTCCGCGCCGAGCGAGGCGTAGGCGCCGTGGCGGACCGCCGCGATCAACTCGCCGAGGCGCCCGCGTCCGATCCAGACGTTCCAACTCAGTACCAGCAGCGCACGATGATCCGCTGAAACGGCTGCGGGATCGTGCCCCGGGGGGTCGTAGGCCAGCGGCCCGCCGACGTTGGCGCGCCAGCCTGCGAGCACCTCGCTGGTGGCGTGCGGGCTGCAGGGAATGATGGGGAGAGAGGTCACGGCTATCGGCTATCGGCCATCTGCTATCAAGAACCGATAGCCGATAGCCGATAGCGACACGCCTCGCTCATCAGCTCACCGACACCCGCACCTGATTGTGCACCAGGCTCACCCCCGGCACCGACTCCACGACCTCTTCAGCGACCCAGCGGGCATCGCGGTCCTCCACCCGGCCGCTCAGGGTGACCTCCCCTCCCTCGACGTGCACCTCGAGGCCGGCGACGTCGAGGTCTGGGTGACGGGTGAGCGCCTGGCAGACCTCCTCGCGGATGCTCTCGTCCGAGCGGCGGTTCCAGTCTCCGTGGCGGGGCGCGTCGAGGGACGATCCCTCGCCAAAATACGTGCCGCCTCCGAGAGTACTGAAACCGCCTTGGCCGCCGGTGTTGTCCGAGCGGTCGTTGGGCGAGTCGTCGTCCTCCCGAAGAGGGCCGCCGTACCGATCGGGGGTGTTGGTCCCCCGGCCGCCTTCGGTGGTGAACTCGCTCGGACTCCCTTCGAACGAACCCGCCGGCCCGGTGGGCCCCTCGCCCCCCTCGAGGAGTTGTGAGGTCTGCTGGTCGCGCTTGATGCGGCGCCTCTGACGTGGCATGCTGGTCCTCCTTCTGGACAGGTCCTCAAGGTGGATAACCGTGCGGTATGCGGATGTGACTGCTGTCACCCACCGGTGTATTTTCCTGGCCTACCGAGACCGTGGAGCTCACCGCAAATGAAGGCAAGCGACATCCGCCGGGGCCATGTGATCATGGTCGATGGCCAGCCCTGCCGGGTCATGGACTTCCAGCACCGGACCCCGGGCAACCTGCGGGCGTTCGTCCAAGTCCGGCTTCGGAACCTGACCTCGGGCAATACGTTCGACACCCGGCTCAGCGCCACCGAGTTCGTGGACGACGCCCGGCTCGACACCAAGGAGCTTCAGGTGCTCTACCGTGACGGGAACGGGGTGCACGTGATGGACGCGAACAACTACGAGCAGTACTCGCTGGACGAGGAGCTGACGGGGGAGCTGGGGCAGTGGCTGGAGCCGGGAATGAACTTCCAGGCCGAGTGGCTCAACGGGCGCCCCATCGCGATTCAGCTTCCGGCAGTGGCGGAGCTGGAGGTGGTGGAGACGGCGCCGATCATGAAGACCGCCACCAAGACGGCGAGCACCAAGCCGGCCAAGCTCAGCAACGGGGTGACCATCCAGGTACCTGAGTTCATCGGGGAGGGCGAGCGGGTTCGGGTGAACCCTCGGGAAGGCGTGTACCTGGAGCGCGCCAAGTAGCGGCCCATTACCGCGAACCGGAGCCAGGCAGAGG
>JACCSE010000138.1 GCA_013813145.1 Gemmatimonadales bacterium | reverse complement strand
TGACTCACCGAACGGCCAGACCGCCGCGGCATGAGGGAAACCACGCAGCGCGCCGAGCAGGCCGAGAATGTTGGAGCCGCGGACGGCCAGGAGCGGCCGCGGATAGCGCCGACCGATCTCGGCGGGCCGGTCGGTGACCAGGAACCGTCCGTCCTGCATCAGGCTCACCCGGTCGCACCGGATCGCCTCGTCCATGTACGGGGTGGAGACCACGATCGGGAGCCCCTCGCCGCGGAGCCGGGCCAGCAGGTCCCAGAACTCCTTCCGCGACACCGCGTCCACCCCGGTGGTGGGCTCATCGAGGAAGAGAATGTCGGGCCGGTGCACCAGGGCGCAGCAGAGGGCCAGTTTCTGCTTCATGCCGCCCGAGAGCGCGCCCGCGCGGCGGCCGGCGAACTGCTCGAGCTGGACCCAGATCGGCGCGATCGTCTCCCGCGCCTCCGCCACCGTGGTGTCGAAGAGCGCGGCAAAGAAGGCCAGGTTCTCGGCCACGCTGAGATCGGGATAGAGCGAGAAGCGTCCCGGCATGTAGCCGATCCGGGTGCGCAGGTTCCACAGATCCTTCACCACGTCGCGGCCCAGGACCCGCGCGGTGCCGGCGTCGGGCAGGAGCAGGGTGACCAGGATCCGGAACAGGGTGGTCTTCCCGGCGCCGTCGGGGCCGATCACGCCGTAGAGCTCGCCCGGCGCGACGTCGAACGACACCTCCTGGAGCGCCGCGTCGCCGCCGAACCGCCGCACCAGGCCCCGCGCCTCGACCGCGGGGCCGTCACTCATCTCGGCCCTCGGGAGCGATCGTCAGCTCGCCCGGCATCCCGATCCGAAGCCTGCCGTGGGGATTGGCGACGGCGACCTTCACGGCGTACACCTGGTCGGCCCGCTCCTCGCGGGTCTGGATCGGCGTTGGGGTGAACTCGGCGGCGGACGCGATCCAGGTGACGCGGCCCGGGAACGTGGCGATCGAATCTCCCCGGTCCACACCCACCTGCACCTGCTGTCCCAGGCGGAGCTGGCCGAGCTGGGCATTGCCGACGTAGGCGCGGAAGGTGAGCGAGTCGAGCGAGGCCAGCTTGAAGAGCGGCTGGCCCACCTGCACGAACTCCCCGGCCTCGACGTACCGCGCGAGGACGGTGCCGGGGAGCGGACTGGTGATCCGGCTGCGCGAGAGGCGGTCGTCAACGGACGCCACCTGGGCGTCGAGAGCGGCGACCTCCTGGCGTGCGCTGCCTCTCGAGGCCCGGGCGCCGGCCAACTGCTCCACGACCACCCGCGCGTCGTGCTCGGCCCGGTCGCTCTGCTGCGCGGTCGCCGCCGCTTGCTTGAGCAGCCGTTCGGTCCGGGCCAGCTCGCGATCGGCGATGCTGCGCTCGACTTCCAGCGCCGCGATGTTGGCATCCGTCTCCCGGGTGCGGGCCGCGGCGGCCGCCCGACGGGCGACCAGCGCCTGCCGCTCCAGCAGCAGGGGGATGGTGTCCACCACGCCCACGACCGAGTCCTTGGTCACGCGGCCGCCCTCCTCCAGTCCGAAGGAGAGCAGCCGGCCAGCGACCTCCGCGGCCACGGTCACTTCGGTCGCCTCGAAGTTACCGTAGGCATCGGCGTCCTCGTTCCGGCAGGAGGCCAGCGCTACGGCGCCGAGAACCAGGAGTCCAATGCGTGTCATGGCGTGTCGCTCGCTGTGCGGGACGTGATCCCCAGTGTGGTGAGGTATCTCGATCGCGCCTGGGCCAGCTCGACCCGGTGGCGCTCCAGTGTCAGCCGCGCCTCGAGGACGTCGGTGCGCGTCTCTACGTAGTCCGGAGTGGTGATGGCGCCTTCGTCGTACTGGGCGCGCGCCTGCCGCTCGACCTCGGCGCGGAGCGCGACTATCCGCTCGTCGTCCTCCAGCGCGACGTCGAGCCGGGTGATGTCCTCGAGGTCGGTGACCACGGCGCGAGCCAGCCTCCGTCCCAACGCCTTCTCCTCGGTGGCCACGACGTCCTGTTGCAGCCGGTACGCCGCCGCCTTCCGGCCCGCCGACCGCCAGGTCCACGGCCGCCACTCGACCTTTATTCCCGCCTGCCAGAACGCATCCGACGAGGTGCGGAACTGGTCCAGACCAGGGAGCCCCACGCCGGCCTGGCCGAACGCGAACACCCGGGGCCGGTTCTCCGCGGAGGTGTACGCCACCTCCCGGTCGAGCCGGGCGCGGGACTGGCGGAGCTGGTCGAACTCGGGGCGGCGGCGCAGCGCCGCAGCGGTGACCAGATCGGCGGGCTCGGCGCGCCCGGGCTGGTCGCTCGGCAGTGCCAGCACCACGGTGGTATCGATCGGTTCGGCCACCAGATCCGCGAGGATCGCGAGCGCCGCCCGGCGTGAGGCCCGAGCCTCGTCCCGCTGAAGGCCGGCACGCATCCGCTCCGCCTCGATTTCCGCGGCGTCGCGCCCCAGCGCCGTGCCGGCTTCGACCCGGGCGCGCACCGCCGCGAGCCGGGCGTCGAGGTCGGCGACCAATGCGTCGTACTCCGCCGACCGCTTCTCGAACAGGAACGCCGAGAAGAAGGCGGAGTTCACCTCCGACCGGAGTTCGTAGAGTGTCACGGCCAGCGCCGCCTGGGATTCGGCGTGACGCGCCTCCTCCAGCTCGCGTCGCCGCGCCACCTCCCCACCGTCGTAGAGCCGCTGCTCGACGTCGAGCGTGGCTTGCCAACGGTCTTTGGGGAAATCGGGGACCGCCACGCCGGGGATGCCGAAAGTGGGCCGGGTGACGTCGCTCTGATGGGTGCCTTGCCCGTTGATCTCGAGCTGCGGCAGCCGGTCGGCGGCGATCACCGCGAGGCGCAGGTCGGTGGCGGCTCGCAGCAGGCCGCGCTGCTTGGCCCGCGGGTCGCTCCGAAGCGCCGCCTCCTGGAGCCGCTCGACCGTCAGGGTATCCTGGGCGGCCGCGGTCCGCCCGGTGAGGGCGAGCGCGAGGATCGGGAGTGCCAGTACACGGATCATGGCCGGAGCCCCGCCATGAAGAAATCGGGAAGGATTCGCCGGCGCTCCTCGAGAAAGGCTCGCCAGCCAGCCGCATCGAGTGCCAGGAGCTCGCAGAGCGCCGGCCGGATGGCGAACGGAAAGATCAGCAGCCCCATCAGGTTGGCGACGAACTGCTCGGCACCGAGTCGGCGGAACTTCCCGGCCCTGGCGCCCTCGCGGAGCTGGCGGCGGATGACGTCGAGCGGGACGGTACCGCCCCGGGCCATGAGGCGGGTGATCCGCTCCGGCTCCGCGTGAAGCTCGGAGACCAGGTATCCGGCGAAGTAAGGCCTGGCCGACTGGAAGTCGATCTGCTCCCGCACGATGGCGGGCACCTTCTCTTCGATGCTCCGGGCGGGATCCGCCAGGATCCCGAAGATCCGCGGCATGAGGCTACCGAGGGCCCGCGCGAAGATGGCGTCGGCGAGGGCGGCCTTGGTGCCGAAGTAGTAGTGCACCAAGGCTTTGTTGACGCCCGCCTCGGCGGCGATCTCCTGGGTGCGGCTGTTCGCGGTACCGTTCCGGAGGAAGACGGCATGGGCCGCGTCGAGAATGCGTTCCCGGGTTTCCTGGTCGGCCTTGGGGGCGGCGAGAGACGGCTTTGACCGCTTGGTTGAACTGATCGGTTTAACCATGCGGTTAATATCGGGCGCGTCGCCGGTTTGTCAACAGCGGGAGGCAGGTCATCGCTTGCGAACGTTACCGGGGTCCAGGCTATCCCGTTGAGTGCTTGCGGCTATTCACCACGAAGGACCCGTTCACCCCTCGGGCCTGAGCAGCGCCTGAAATCCCGGGTCTCGCCGGATCGGATCCCACGTCGGGTCGGACCTGAGTCCCGGGACCGAGATCCAGGAGGGAACCGTGAGCAGCAGCCGGAGCTGCTTCACCGCCGAGTCGGCCTCGCCGAGCGTGGCATAGACCACCGCCAGGTTGCGGACCATGTCCACGCCCAACCAGGTGTCCTTCGAGGGCGGGCGCAGCTCGACGGCGCGCTGTCCCTCTCGCATCGCGAGCTGGCGTCGGCCCAGGCCGGCATAGGCGGAGGCCAGCTCAGCATGGAGCTCGGGGTCTTCCGGCCGGGCACGGCTCCTGCTTTCCAGCACCGCCGCCGCCGAGTCGAAGTAAACCCGGGCGACCCGCACGTCGCCCCGGTAGCGGCGGGCCTTGGCCTTCCCCAGATAGTACGCCGCGGAATCGGCGCCGAACCGCTCCATGCCGACACGGTCCACCGCCGCATGCGCCGTGCTGTCCAGCTCACTCCACAGCGCGGCGCCGAGATCGTATTGCGGAGTCCAGACGGCCATGCCGTCCACGCCGGCCCGGCGAACCCCTTCCTTGATGGCCTCGACAGCGGCTGCGAGATCGCCGTCGCGCGCGACGATCAGGATCGCCTCGAAGACGTAGGCTGGTGAATCGGGCTCCAGCTCCAGGCCCCGGGCCAGGTATTTCTCCGCCTCGGCATACTCCCGCCGCCTGAGGTGCACCTCGGCCAGATCGAGGGCCTTGACCGCCGACCGCGGGTCCAGCTCCATCGCCCGCCGCAGGTCCGCGAGCGCCTGGTCCCATTGGCCCAGACGCCGCTCGACCAGCCCACGGGCCCAGGCCAGGTCACCGTTGCCGGGGTCGGCCGCATGCGCGATCCGGAACTCCCGCAGCGCCGCCTCGTAGTCGAGCTCGCCCCAGTAGTGGATCTGCCCCAGCGCGAGATGCGCCTCCGGCAGATCCGGCTGGAGCCGGAGGGCAGACTCGGCGGCGCTCCGCGCCTTGGTGAGCCGGCCGGCGGTCCGTTCCGCAAAATGGAATTGGGAGATGTGGATCCTGGCGAGCCGGGCGAAGGCCATCGCGAAGGCGGGGTCCAGCTCGGTGGCCCGGATGTACATCTCCTCCGCCGTGCGGTAGGCCTCGGGGTCCCCGGGGCGGTCGAAGTAGTCGTTCCCGCGGAGATAGAAGTCGTAAGCCCGGAGATCGTCGGTCGGCTTGACCGCGAGCGCCTCCTGCTGCGGTGGCTGGAGCGCCAGATCCAGCGCGGTCGCGACCTGCTCGGCGATCCGCGACTGCACCTGAAACACTTCCTCGAGCGTCTCATCGTAGCGCCCGGCCCAGAGGTGGCGGTCGTCGGCGACCCGGATGAGCTGCGGCGTGACCCGCACCCGGCTCGACCCCCCGACCCGCTGCCACCGCACGCCGCCCTCGAGGATGTAGTCCACCCCGAGCTCCCGTCCGATCTCCTTGACCGACTTGTCGGTCTCCCGGTACTGCTCGGCGCTGGTGCGTGAGATGACGCCGAGGCGGGGGATCATGGCCAGCCGGCTGGTGATCTCCTCGGTGATGCCGTCGCTGAAGTAGTCGTCCCCCGCGGCGCCCAGGTTCTGGAAGGGGAGGACGGCGATCGTCGGCGTCGGGGGCGGCTTCTCGACGCGGTCGGAGAGGCCGAGCGCGAACAGCAGCGCGGTCGCGGCGACGGCGCCCAGGCCTACGAGCGCGATCGCTCGGTGCCGCACGGCGCGGTGTTCCCGCCGGTCGGTGGGCCCGTCGCCCTCGAGCGCCGCGGTGAACTCCGCCGCGGAAGCGTGCCGATCGCCGGGCTCCTTGGCCAACGCCTTGGCGAGCGCCCGCTCGACCCGGTCTGGTACATCGGGGCGGCGGGACTGGATCGGGGGCAGCGGTGCCACCACCTGCTGCGCCATGACTGACTGAGACGTAGGGCCGGTGAATGGCGGCTCGCCGCCGAGCATCTCGTAGAGCACGCACCCGAGACTGTAGATGTCGCTTCGGCCGTCGACCTCCGACGCGCCCCCCGCCTGCTCGGGGCTCATGTAAGCCGGCGTGCCGACGGCGAGGCCGGACGCCGTGAGCCGCTCCGGCTCCGCGGACTCGGTCGCCGTGGCGATGCCGAAATCGGCGACGACTGCCTGGTCGTCCTGGAACAGAATGTTCTCGGGCTTGATGTCACGGTGGATCAAGCCTTGGCGGTGGGCATAGTCCAGGGCCAGCCCGACCTGGCAGGCGATCCGGATCGCCCCCGCGACCGGCAGCCGCCCCTCATGAACCAGCCGCTGGCGCAGCGACCCTTCGGTGAGGTAGGGCATGACGTAGTACAGCGGTGGAGATCCTTCGCCGTGCTCGGGATGCGCTTCGCGCATCTCACCCGAATCGAAGAGCGGCAGGATGTGGGGATGCGACAGCCGGGCGATGAAGTGGATCTCGCGGAGGAAGCGCTCGGACCCTACCGAGGCAGCGAGGGCCTGGTGGACCACCTTGAGGGCGACGCGGCGGTCGTGCCTGATATCGTGGGCGAGGTAGACGGTGGACGTGCCGCCGCGGCCGAGGAGGGAGAGGCTCCCGTCCGGCCGGCGTTCGATGTTGTAGCGGCCGGCGAGGGACGCCGCCAGACGCTCGTGGGCCGGCGTCGGGCTCGAGGGGGTGGCGTCGGGCATGGG
>JACCSE010000012.1 GCA_013813145.1 Gemmatimonadales bacterium | reverse complement strand
TCGAGCCGAGGTCGACGAACGCCCCGCCGGCGGTCTGAGGCGCCGGACGCGGGGCCGGCGGAGGCGCCGGCGGCGGAGCCTCGGTCTGGTGGGACGCCGGATGCACCGCGGGCGGGGCCGCGCGCCGCGGCTCGGGTGAAGCCTCCGACCCGGCGGTCAGCGCCGAGAGCGCGGCGGCCGCATGCGCGTTCTCGGAGTCGTGTTCCAGCACCCGGCCATAGACCGCCATCGCCTTCTCTCTGGCTCCGACTCGGGCGAGGGCGTCACCCAGCGAGAGATAGGCGTCGAGGAGCGGCACCCGATCGCCCATGCGGTAGGCCAGCTCCACCCGCTTCTGGTGGTGGCGAACGTCGTCAGGGGCGAGATGGGCCAGCCGGTTGGCCAACTGCGAGGCGCTCCCCCAGTTCTCCGAGCCCTCGTACCCCCGCAGCGCCAGTTCCAGCTCCTCCAGCGCCCGGCCCTCCTCGCCGCCGGCCAGAAGCGCGTCGGCCAGGCGCCGGTGGAGGTCGGGATCGTCGGGGTCGTCCAGGACCCGACCCTCCAGCTCCGCGATGCTCGTCCCTGGTCCTTCGACATCGATCAGGGGGAGCCCCGTGGTCGGCGGCGCCTGGGCGTCGACCAGGTCGAGGTCGAGGTCGTCGCCCGCCGCTCCGGCCTCGTACAGCGGCTGGTCCAGCGAAACTACCAGGTCCTGGTCCGAGATGTCGAGCGACGCGGCGTCCGAGGAAAGTGGCTCATCGATCCCGACGAGCGGCACGCCTTCGAAGCCGAGGTCCACCGGTTCGACCCGGTCCAACCCCAAGTCATCGGCATCTCCAGGGCCGACGGCGTCGAGCTCCAGTTCGGCGGTGGTCTCGAGGCCGGGCACGCCGGGAAGATCATCGTCGGGCACGGTCGGGAGCGGCTCGATGATCAGGTCGCCGGCCGGCGGGGGCTCCAGGTCGAGCGGCTGGCTCACCAGCAGGCCTTCGGCCGGCTCGAGGGCGACCGGCTCGGGCTCGCCACTGCGCGCCGGGGGCGCGGTCGGCAGGTCGAAACCGGTATCGAGAAAGACGAGCCCGGCCATTGGAGAGGATGGCCGGGGACGTTGCTCCGGGGCGGCCTCGGTGGACCTGGCGGACGCGTGCTCCGGTGGATGCGACCCCGCCCGCTCTCCGCGCGCCTCGAGCTGGCCGGCCAGCTTCTCGAGCTGCTCGCGGGCCTCATCCTCCCGGGAGGAGGCACGGAGCAGCTCGACCAGCATCAGCCGGATCTCCTGGCTGCCGGAGAACTGATCGGCGAACTCCTTGACCGAGGTGAACGCCTGGTCCAGTTGGCCGAGGGCGTTCATCCGCTCGAGGAATTCGATCAGGTTCCGCTTGGCCTCGATGACGACGTTCTTGCGGGCGTGGAGCTGGGCGAGCTTGAGATAGGTCTGGGTGCGCCCCGGGTTCACCCGCAGGATCTTGCCGCAGAGCGCGATGGCGTTGTTGAAGAAGCCCTGATCGGCGTAGAGGTCCACCGCCCGTTCGTAGGAACGGACCGCCGCGGTGGTGTCGTTGGTCTTGAGATAGAGGTCGCCGACCCGGTTGTAGAGGGAGAGATCGGGAGAGGTGTCCGCGCCCGACTCGATCTGCTGGATGGCTTTCAGGTAGACTTCGATGGCCCTCCGCCAGTCCTCCTTCTGCTCGAACTTGCGTGCCGAGTCTTTCAGCTTTTCCAGATTCATGCGACTCGAGCTGAGAGGAGGGGACAGGGGTAAGGTTTGGAGCGACCGAAAGATACCGGGCGGCGGGGGGGCGGGCAAGAAGACGGATGGGCGGTGGGACGGCGGGGCAGCGAGATGGCGGCGAGCGGGGCAGCGGGCAGCGGGCAGCGGGGCAGCAACGGCACACCGGCCAACCACGTCATCCTGAGCGGAGCGAAGGATCGGCCCGGGAATGAGGGTGTGCCGTTACCGCCCTCCGACGGTTCTACCTCCGGGCCACCCCACCCCGCACGATCAGCTCCGGGTTCCCCGGATCGGTCTGGAACGCCCAATCGAGGAGGATGAAGGTCTCGCCGACGTGGGTCACCCGCACCGCGCCATAGCGCTGGAAGCCATCGCCGCCGTCCGTCTCGAACACGTAGCCGAACCCCGGCTCCGCCTCGATCCCGGTGGTGCGATAGGTGCGCTCCTCCGCGAAGTCGATGCTGGTGAGATCCTCCACCGGCACCTCATCGTAGTACTCCACGCCGGTGCCCGGACGCACCGGATTCAGGAAGACCTCTCCGGCGACGTCACGGTCAACGAAGAAATCGAGGGTGCTGGAGCCACCGTCGCCCACCCGGCCGAGCTCGCCGTCATCGGCTTGGCCGTCACCATCGAGATCGTCCCAGAAGCGGAAGCCGCTCTCGGTAGGATCAGCCTGGAGCGTGAAGAGCGCGACGTTGCGGGCATCGGGCCGGGGGGTATCGGCCTGCGGCAACGACCGCCCGCTCTCGAGCCCGTCCACGCTTACCGCGGTCACCTCGAAGCACCGGGGGACACCATTGGTCATGGCCCCCACGATGAACTCGGGCGCGACGGTGGTCCCCTCGAGGACCAGGTCGGAGCCGCAGGCATCCGCGTCGGGCGGCACATCGAGATCGTATGAGGTGCTGTACACCCGGTAGTTCTGGAAATTCGTCGGATCGGACTGGTAGCTGTTGTCCGACCAGGTGAGCGCGACCGCGCCGTCGAGGGAGGTGCTGCTCAGGCCCGCCGGCGTATCCGGCGCGTCGCCGTCAGGGCCGGTGCCGTTATCGTCATCGGAGCAGCCGGCCAGCACCGCCAGGACAGGGATCCACCAGCCACGCATAGGGGGTTTCTCCGGGAGGGATGGGTAGGGATGGTGCAGGAGGTATGCCAGGGAAGGGGGGCGGAGGGGCAGCGGAGCGGCAACAGCACACCGGTCCTTCCTGCCCCGCTGCCCCCCTCATGTGACACCGCCCGACCTCATTGCTCGAAGGTCGTCTGGTCGTAATCGAACTTCAGGTCCGGCAGATCCGTCAGGTAAATCGAGAAATAGAACGCGAAGTTGCCATTCGCGTTCTTCACGAAGTTAAAGCCGGCGCGCCACTCGTGCAGGTCGCGCTCCAGGCGGACGACGTGAGACTCGAACTCGCCGCCGGTGATGTTGTATTGGGTGGACCAGGAGAGCGACCAGAACGGAGTGGGCGAGAAGCTCGTGTTCAGGCCCAGGCTCTGCGTCTCGGCTGGGGCGGGGCGGTTGGGGTCAGGGCGGCTGCGGCTCAGACTGTAGTTGAAGCTGGCCGAGAAGGCGCGGCCCGACTGGAACGGCGTCTGGGTCGTGCTGTAGAA
>JACCSE010000119.1 GCA_013813145.1 Gemmatimonadales bacterium | reverse complement strand
CCAGGCGACTCTGATCGAGCGCTGGGTGGAGCAGGGGCCGTTCTGGGAGCGGCTCTTTCCCGAAACCGCCAATACGCTCCGGGTGCTGACGCTCTGGCACCCCGACGATCTGACCCCCTTCATCGCGCGGGCGGTGCAGCGCGTCGGCACGGCCGATACGGTGCCGACCGATAATTGGTCCGGCGGCGGAATCTCGGTTCCGGTGGACCTCGCCACCGGACGGCTGGGCGCCGGCCGCCTGCACCCGCTCAAGAGCGGGCGCCCGGACCAACCGGTCACCCACCACCCGGACACCGGCACTCCGATCGAGGGCGCCGTGATACCGGGATGGAGCCGCGTGGCTGACGCCGTCCTCCGCGCGGCTGGTGGTCTGCCGTTCAACCGAATTGGCGGCTGGGACGTGCTGGTGGACGGGGATGGGGAGCCGGTCGTCGTCGAGGCGAACGCGAACAGCGACGTCAACCTGCTTCAGGTCCACGGCGGGCTGCTCGCCGAGCCTCGCGTCCGCCGGTTCTACCAGACCTTCGGGGTGGTTTGATCAGAGATTCCGGGCGTTGGCCACGCGGCGCACGAGCCCGCTCGCATACGGCGCGACCCATTGCAGGCTCCGGGCCGGCATTCGTTCGGCCAGCGCCGAGCCGGCGAGCCGGAGGAGATGGACGCCGTACCGTCCGGTGATCGAGGGACGAAAGAACAGGAGGACGAGCAGGAGGACGGACGTCAGCGCCCAGGTGCCGATCAAGACGCCGAGCGGAGTCGCGCCGAGCTGCTGGAGGCTGAGCCGCCCAACCAGCGCCAGGCCGACGGCGATGAGCCCGAGAACGAAGCCGGGGGTCTGGGCTCGCAGATACTCGGACCAGGGGCAGCTCAGGAGCTGGACGCTCATCCCCGCCGCAACCAGGTAGTTCACCACGATCGCCAGCAGCATCGCCGCGGCCACTCCGGTGATGCCGAATCGCACCCCCACCACACTGCCCAGCAGCACGGACGCGGCGTAGAGCCCGTCCCGGATCGTGCGTTTTCGCATGTCCCCCACTGCCCCATCCAGGCAATAGGCCATCAGGAAGCCATTCCGAAGGACGACGCCGACCGTGAGCACCTGGAACGGTATCACCGCCGGGACCCATCGCGGACCCAGCAGTACCTGGACGAGCTCCGGAGCGGTGACGACCATGAGGGCGCTGAGCGGCGCGCTCATCAGCCCGATCGCCGCCGACCCCAGCAGGTAAGTCAGCCGAAGTTGGTCGGGGTCGTGCTGGAGCCGCGCCATGATGGGGAACAACACCTTGGTGACGATGAGGCCGAAGTATTGCGTCGGGATCTGCATCAGCTTGAAGGCGCGGGTATAGAACCCCAGCGGGGTGATGCCCAGGACCCGGCCGACCACGAGGTAGTCACCTTGCTGAGCGCCGTAATTGAAGAGCCTGGCCAGCGTGAAGCCGCCGCCGAACCGGGTAAGCTCGCGCAGCTCCCGGCCGGAGACGAGCGGCCGTTTGGGGTGCGACTGGGTCAGCAGCAGCAGAACGCTGCGCCAGAGGGTCTGCGCCAGTTGGGAGCCGACCAGCGCCCAATACCCCCAGCCGAGCAGCGCCAGGGCGATGGCGGTGGCGGCATAGCCGAGGACGAACGCCGCGAGGTTGACCCACATGAGCCGGTTCCAGGCGAGATCGCGTTCCAGCAGCGCCTCGGCGATGAGGCTCGGGTTGGCCAGAATGAAGGTGAGGCTCAGTACCCGTAGGACCGGGGTGAGCTCCGGGCTGCGGAACAGGGCCGCGACCAGCGGTGCGGACAACGCCACCAGCGAGGTGCCGGCCAGACCCAGCACGAGAGCCAGGGTGAAGCCGGCCCGGACGTCGCGGTCGGTAAGCGTCGGGAGTCGGATGATTCCCACCCTCAACCCGAACTGCGACAGCAGGGTGGCCAGGCCCACGAACACCGTGGCCAGGCCCACCAGGCCGAAGTCGGCGGGGACCAGGAGGCGGGCCAGCAGCGCGAGCAGGCCGAGCTGGACGAGGCCCTGGACGAAGACGTTGATGTATTGAGAGGCGAGGCCGCTGAACGCCGAGCGCAGCAGCGCGGCCTTGGAAGGGCGGGTCGTCATGTTGCTCGTGGCCCGAGGGATCCGCAAATGTAAACCGATCCGGGATGCGGGGAAGGAGCGCGGATGGCAGGCAGATCGCGGGTGTTTCTGCGGTGCCCCCTGCGCACCCCGACCCCAGTCGCGATTCACCTCGCAAGCGCAGACCTTTGCACTCCGGAACGGGATCCGGCGATGACGCGCTCCCGCGACACTGACGGAACGCGGCGCGCCGCTCGCCGGCTCAACACCAAGCCTGCCACGCTACGGAAGCGGACACGCCAAAGGCATAGTTCTTGTAGAGTGACACCCCAGATCCGAGTCATTCAAGCTGCACTTGGTGATGTGTCCACGCTCCCTGAACGGGGAGCCTCAACACCGTTCCACGGCACCGGTAAGGAGCGCGCATGCGAGTTCTCGTCACGGGTGGAACCGGCTTCACCGGCACGGCGCTGGTCCGCCGGCTGCGGAAGGCCGGGCACGACGTGGTGGCACTCGACTACAAGGACGGGTTGCAGTGCGATGCACTCCGTGCGCTCGGAGCGGAAGTCATCCTCGGGTCGGTCACGGATCGTGCGATGGTCGAGCGCAGCATGCGCGGGGTGGAGTTCGTGTTCCACCTGGCCGCGGCCTTCCGCGAGCTGAACGTCCCCAACACGTTCTACGACGAGGTGAACGTCGGCGGCACCCGCAACGTGCTGGAGGCGGCGCTTCAGGCCGGGGTGTGGAAGTTCGTCTACTGCAGCACCTGCGGAGTGCATGGCAACGTGGACCGGCCGCCCGCTAACGAAGACGCGCCGATTCAGCCGGCGGACTACTACCAGCGTACCAAGTACGAGGCGGAACCGCTGGTCAAGCAATTGGCCGGCGGCCGGATGGAGACGGTGATCCTGCGGCCCGCGGCGATCTATGGACCGGGCGACCCCGAGCGCTTCTTCATGATCTTCAAGCGCGTGGCCGACGGCACCTTTCCGATGTTCGGCAGCGGGCGCACGCTCTACCATCCGCTGTACGTGGACAATCTGGTGGATGCCTTCATGCTGTGTCTCGCGCCCGGCGTCGGTAACGGACGGGAGTATCTCATCGCCGATGAGCGCTACTATCCGATCGAGGAGATCGTCAAGGCGGTAGGCCGCGCGCTTCGCGTTCCGGTGCGCATTCCGCACTACCCGGTGTTGCCGGTCGTCGCGGCCGGGCACCTCTGCGAGAAGCTGTGCAAGCCCTTTGGCATCACGCCGCCGATCTTTCCCCGGCGGGTGGACTGGTACCGGCAGAACCGGGCGTTCGACATCGGCCGGGCGCAGCGGGATCTGGGCTATCGTCCCCGGATCGGGCTGGAGGAAGGACTGCGGCGCACCGGCGAGTGGTATCGCGAGATGGGCTACCTCCCGCGGCGGACGAGGCTGGTCGTCGAGCGTGCCGCGATCCGGGCGCAGCCGGTGGGGCGGTAGCGCACCGACCGAGAAGCGTCGAGGAACGCACTTCATCCCGAGCGCGAGGGACCTACTCAGCGGGTATCGAACCCCGGGTGAATAGGTCCCTCGCTGCGCTCGGGATGAGGTAACAGAGCGCTTCCCACTGAAGAGCAGATCGCTACCCACGGACGCTACCCTCCCAGCCGCCGCACCGCCGGCATCGCGCCCCGTGGCGGCGCCCCTCTCCGGTCCAGGTACGCCCGCGCCCAGAGCTCCGTCAGCAGCAGCGACCACAGCCGGTATGCTCGCTCCTGGCTGTACGGCCGCCCGGGCCCGCGCCGCCTGAGACGGGTGACGTAGGACTGCTCGAACAGGCCCCGCTCCGCGATCACCGCGGGAGACAGCAGGTCGTCCGCCATCCGGTCCAGCACCTCGGTCATCTGGGTGTCGTGTTTCAGGCGGTTGAAGCTCTTTCCGGTCGCCAGGATGGCGGGCGGCAGGAGACCCTCACAAGCCCGGCGAAGGATGTACTTCTGGGTGCGTCCGTGGATCTTGAGCCGGTCGGGAATGGAGAAGGCCGTGGCGAGAAAGTCGGGATTGGTGTGCTGTGCGTTCATCCGCACGCCTACGCCGGCGTAGAGCCGCTCCACCGGATGCTGATAGGGGAGCACCAGAAACCCCCGGCGGAGAAAGTTGGTCAGCGGCTGGTCTCCGCCCCGGGGAAAGCCGGGAAACGCCGGCAGCGGCGGCGTCCCGATGACCTGGGGGGCGGGGAAATCCCGGCCTCTGAAATAGGCCGCCTTGAGGGTACGTCCCGCGAGCGTGCGGGGCTCGACGCTCCTGAAGGTGTAGTCGTAGAACTCCTCCAGCGGCCCCCGCAGCGCCGGCAGCTTGAGCCCCAGGTCCACCAGCCGGTGCCGCGGCAGGCCAGCGAAGAGGCCGTCGAATCCAAACCCGGTCACCACCAGGTCCACGTGGCGCGCGGCCTCCTGTGCCGCCACGAAGAGGTAGGCGATGTCCTCGCGCCCGATCGGCTCCTCCAGGTGCCACGTCATCCAGGGGAGTAGGCCCGGAAGATCTTCAGGGTCGAGCACGACCGGATGATGGGTCGTGCCGAGC
>JACCSE010000007.1 GCA_013813145.1 Gemmatimonadales bacterium | reverse complement strand
GAACTCAGCAGGTGTGCCGTTGCTGCCCCGCTGTCAATCCGCCACCCCCACCCCCGCTCCCACCAACCGCCCCCGTGCCAGCGCGGCCTCGACCAGGGCGAAGAGGTCGTCGGGCTGGGTGACGGCGGGATGAGGATAGCTGACCACTCCCGCGCTGAGCGTGCCGCGAGGCAGCGACGCCAGCCGCTCCCGCATCCGACCGATCGAGCGACAGGCACCGTCGGAATCGGTCTCCGGGAGCACGATCGCGAACTCCGATTCGCCGTAGCGGCTGACGAAGTCGGGCAGGCGGAGGATGCGGCGCAGCTCGCCGGCGATCCGGTCTCCCACTCCCGCGAGCGCCTCGATCGCGAGCAGCACGAAACTGAAGCTGAGTGAGTAGCGCCGCGCCCGCTCGAACTCCTCGTGCAGCCGGCGGTCGAGCGTGAGGGCCTCGACCGGTGTCTGCCGGCCGTTCCGCGAGGGCGCCGGCAGCACTTCCAGCGCCCGCGCAGCCGCCTCGGCCAGGCTCGCCGCCAGCCGGAGCTGCGCCTGCCCCAGGGGCGCGCTCCCCTGGCGCTGCTGGATCAGCAGCACGCCATTGGTCCCGCCGTTGCCGGGAACCGGAAGCACCAGCGCACCGCCGCCGGCGGTCGAGGCGAAGATTTCTTCGTCGGGCAGGAGCACCGGCAGACCGGTGCGCAGCGACTCGGCGAACTCGGGGTACCCTCTGAGATCGAGCCGCTGCCGATCCTCCCGCCCCGCGCCCGCCTCGGCGACGACCCGGCCCTCCTCCCCACCGGCCTCGATGGTGACGAAGGCGCAGCCGGCCAGATCGAAAGCACGCGCCAGGCGGCGTACCAGCGCGAGCACGATCTCCTCGGGCAGGAGCGCGGTGCGGGCCTCCCTGACGAGTCCTTGCAACGCCTCCCGAGTTTCGCGTTCGTACGGGGCCCGGCTCGGCCCCTGGCGGTCACGGATCCGGGCGTGTATCCGCGCGCACAGCTCGGCCAGATGCACCGGCGCGGCTACGGCGTCATCCGCGCCCAGGCCCAGGGCGGTTCCGGGCAGGTCGGGATCGGGGGCCGCGAAGAGGATGACACGGGGTGAAGTGTCACCGCAGGGGGCCAGGAGCGCGCTGATGTCCTCCGCCCGCGCGGCGCGGGTCGTGAGGAGCACCGCGTCGGCCGGAACGCCGGGCTCGGCACAGGTGCCCTCCGAAACGTGGAATCCGGCCCGGGTCAATTCCCGCTCCAGCCCCTCGGGGCGCGCCGCCACATCGCCCACCAGCAGCACGCTGGGGCGCAGCTCGCTGGGGCGCGGTACGTTCGGGCGCGGCGCGTGGAGGCGGTCGAAGGGCTCCTTCGCGGCGGCGTCGGTCACGCGTTCGGGAGGATGGGATGCATCAATCGCGAGTTTCCGACCTGCTGGGTGCGCACGTGTCGGTGCAGGGCGGCGTCCAGACCGGACCCGGCCGGGGCGCGGCCATCGGAGCGACTGCGATCCAGGTGTTCACCAAAACCCCCAATCAGTGGCGGGAGCCCGACGTGAGCTCCGAGACGGTATCGGCGTTCCGGAACGAGTGCGACCGAACGGGGATCACCAATATAGTGTCTCATGACTCCTACCTAATCAACCTCGCCACCCCCGATCCGGTCCTTGCGGCCCGGTCCGCGGATTCGTTCGTGGCCGAGCTGCGGCGATGCCAGGCCCTGGGAATCCGGTTCGTCGTCTCCCACCCCGGCAATTTTATCGACGAGCGGGAGGCCGGTCTCCGGCGCAATGCCGCGGCCTACACCCGCTGCCTGGAGACGGTGCCCGGCCCGCTGATGATCCTGCTGGAAAACACGGCGGGCACCGGCACCTCGCTGGGCAGCACGTTCGAGGAGCTGGCCCGCCTGCGGAATGAGATCGGCGAGCACGTGCGGCACCGGGTCGGCTTCTGCGCGGATACCTGTCATCTCTACTCGGCGGGGTACGACATCGCCCGGGATTACGACGCGGTCTGGACCCGCTGGGACGAGCTGGTGGGGCTAGGTCATCTTCGCTGTCTGCATCTCAACGATTCCAAGACGCCCTTCGGCTCGCGCCGCGACCGGCACGAGCTCATCGCCGAGGGCTCGCTCGGCCCGGAGCCGTTCCGCCGGATCATGCGGGACCCGCGGTTCGCCGGGATCATCAAGGTGATCGAGACGCCAAAGGGGGACGACGAGGTGACCCTGGACCGTCGCATGCTGAGACGGTTGCGCACCTACGGCCGTACGCGCGCGCGTTGACCCACCGCCGGAGCGAACCCATCTTCCAGCGATGCCCAAGTCATTTCTGTTGCCGGCCTTGTTGCTCCTCGCCGGCGCGCCTGGACTCGAAGCCCAGACGGATTATTACGCCCGGGTAGGGGCGGTCGGCGCGAGCAACCTGCTCCGCGACGTCATCGTCTCGGAGATCACGGTGCGCCAGGCCATCGCGCCGATGGTGGCGGTCGGCGGCTCGATGACGATCAGCCCCGGATACCGCGCGGGGCTCGAGGCGACGTTCTTGTCGGGCGGGTACCACGGCGAGCAGGACGAGGAGGAAACCGATCTCGGCACCCTTCGCACCGGGTCGCTGCTGCTGGGATTGGAGGGACCGCTGGCCGCGTCGTTGCGCTGGCGCGCGGGAGCTGGGGCGCTGATGTATTGGCCCTCGGAGGAAGCGGGCATCTTCCTGCAAGGCGGCGCCACCCGGTTCCTGGCGGGCGCGGGGGCCGACTACCGCCGCCCGGTGCTGGCCAGGTGGGACCTCATGGCGTCGCTTCGCTACGACTATCACCGCTTCACCACCGAGGAGTTGGATCGCCGCGATTTCGCCCAGACTCAGGCCGTGAGCCGGGTATCGCTGTCCGTCGGCCTCGCCCGGAGCCTTCGATGAGCCTGCGTCCTCATACCACGATCGCCTTCGCCGCCCTCGCGGCGGTGGCCTGCGGCGACATCGCCTCCCCCGTCCGCGACGATCTCTACGAGTGGCGCCTGATCGTCCCCGCCGCCGTGGGCACCGACACCGTCCACTTTCATTGGGAGCAAGAGGACCTGCCGGTCCGCGTCTGGGTGGCCGGAGACGAGGTCGAGGCCCTTCCCTCGCTGATGCAGCGCGCGATCGATACTTGGGAATCGGTGTATCTGTATCGCGAGTTCCAGGCCGAGCTGGTGAGCGATTCGAATACCGCCCACGTGATCGTCCGCGGCGTACCCGCTCCGTCCAAGGCGGTGCGCAGCGTTCGGCTTCCCAGCGCGCTCGCGCCCGAGTGCGACGGCGCCACCGACCTGGACGTGAGTCCGGATCTCCGCGAGCTGACGCTGCCGATCCGGATCTTCATCAACCCCCGCGCCACACCCGACACGCCGGGGCTGGGCGACTGCCTGGCACTGACCTCGATTCACGAACTGGGGCACGCCCTCGGCATCTTCGAGCATTCTCCCAACCAGACCGACATCATGTTCGCCGACCCGCAGGTGGACCTGCCAAGCCGGTTCGACCGGGGCACCGCGGAGGCGCTGTACCACCTGCCGCCGACGATCGAGGCGGTGGGGCGGTAGGGCCCCCGCCCCGTTGCCCCGAACGGTCCGACTGCCGATCTTTCCGGCCTGCCAGCGGCCGCCGGGGGGGCGGTCGCGTCCATCAAGGCGCGCCGCGCGCACCAGGAGCGTATGACCACCGAGACGACCGCCGTTGCCCGTGAAAGCCTCACCCTCGTAGAGCACGGCCTCTTCCCCATCCGGATTCATGCCAATCTTACTCCCCCGGCGTTGCTCGAGCATGCGCTCCGAAGGGGGGAGGGCGCCCTCACCGATCACGGCGCATTCACCGCGGTCACGTCGCCCCACACCGGCCGGTCCCCCAAGGACAAGTATCTCATCGAGGAATCGGGCAGCGGCGACCGGATCTGGTGGGAAAAGAACCCGCGGATCGATCCGGCGTCGTTCGAGCGGCTGCACGAGCACGTCCGGGCCTACCTCGACGCCCGCGAGCTGTTCGTGCAGGATCTTTTCGGGGGCGCCGACCCGGCATACCGGCTCCCGGTCCGCTTCATCACCCCGAACGCGTGGCACGCCCTGTTCGTGCGGAATATGTTCATCCGCGCACTTCCGGCCGAGCTGGCCCACTTCCGGCCCGGTTTCACCGTCCTCCACGCTCCCGACTTCCAGGCGGATCCCGCCCGCCACGGTACCCGCACCGGCACCTTCATCATCGTCAATTTCGCCAAGAAGCTGGTGCTGATCGGCGGCACCCGGTACGCCGGAGAGATGAAGAAGTCGATCTTCACGGTGCTCAACTACCTGCTGCCGGCTCAGGGCGTCATGCCGATGCATTGCTCCGCCAACGTCGGGCCGGCGGGCGATACCGCGGTGTTCTTCGGACTGTCCGGCACCGGCAAGACGACGCTCTCGGCGGATCCGAGCCGGCAGCTCATCGGCGACGACGAGCACGGCTGGAGCGACCGGGGGGTATTCAACTTCGAGGGCGGCTGCTACGCCAAGGTGATCCGGCTCCGGGCCGAGACCGAGCCGGAGATCTATGCCGCGAGCCAGATGTTTGGCACCGTGCTCGAGAACGTGGCGCTGGACCCGGCCACCCGCGCGGTGGATTTCGACGCCGACCGCCTCACCGAGAACACCCGGGCCTGCTACCCGATCCACTACATCCCCAACCATCTCCCCGCCGGCGCCGGTGGGCACCCCAGGAACATCGTCTTCCTCACCGCCGACGCCTTCGGCGTTCTACCTCCGATCGCACGGCTGACGGCGGAACAGGCGATGTATCACTTCATCTCGGGCTACACTGCAAAGGTGGCCGGCACCGAGCGCGGCGTCACCGAGCCCAGCGCCACCTTTTCCGCCTGCTTCGGCGCTCCCTTCCTCCCGCTCCAACCCGGCGTCTATGCTGCAATGCTCGGTGAGCGGATCGCTCGGCACGGCGTCCGGGTGTGGCTGGTGAACACCGGGTGGACTGGCGGCCCCTACGGTACCGGATCCCGGATGAAGCTCGCCCACACCCGGGCCATGGTCCGCGCCGCCCTCGCCGGCGCCCTGGACGAGGCGCGATACGTGAAGGACCTGGTCTTTGGCTTCGAGGTCCCCACCGCGGTGCCGGACGTCCCCTCCGATCTCCTTTCTCCCCGCGGCACCTGGTCCGACCCCGCCGCCTACGACGCACAGGCGAAAAAGCTCGCCACGATGTTCCGGGAGAACTTCGAGCACTTTCGGGATCAGGTGCCGGCGACGGTAGCGGGAGCGGGACCGGCATAGTGAGTTGGCAGCGGGGCCGCTCCCCGGATTTCGAGATCATCCGCGACCCCCTCTGGGACAACATCCGCCTCGACCGCCCGGCGATTCTCGCGCTGGACACGCCGGCGGTGCAGCGGCTGCGGTACATTCGGCAGGTCGGCCATGCCTTCCTCGTCTATCCCGGCGCCACTCACACTCGGTTCGAGCATGCCCTGGGCGCGTATCATCTGACCAAGCGCGCGCTCGCCGCGCTGGAGGAGCGCGGTGAGCTGCGGCAGGTGCCCGAGCTGGACTGCCTGGCCGTGCGGTTGGCGGCCCTGCTGCACGACATCGGGCACTACCCATTTTCCCACGCGCTGGAGGAGGCCGGGTTTCCGTCCCACGAGACCCTTGGCGTGGCCAAACTCCGTCAGGGGGAGTTGGGAGAACGGCTGGCGGAGATCGGCGGGCCCGACTTTGCCGGCACCGTCGGCACCCTGATCACCGGCGACAGCGCGAGCCCGTTGCAGGGCTTGATCTCAGGCTCGCTGGATCTCGACAAGATCGACTACCTGAGCCGGGACGCCCGCATGTGCGGCGTTCCCTACGGCACAGTGGACGTGGATCGGCTGCTCTCCTCGCTCACCCTGGTCGAGACGCCTATCGGGGGACTGGAGGTCGGGGTGCAGGAGAAGGGGGTCAGCGCATTGGAGTCGCTCCTCTTCGCCAAGTACCAGATGTACCGCAACGTGTACTGGCACCACGCGGTTCGATCGGCCACCTGCATGTTCAAACGCGCGGTACGCGGCGCCGTCGGCCGGGGCAGCCTCACCATGGAGGCCATCGCCGAAGCGACTGACGACGGTCTGATGGAGGTGCTCATCACCCGCGACCGGAACGGGCTCGCGGCCGCGGTTCGCGCCCGGCGGCTCTACAAGCGGGCGGTGGATCTACCGGCCAGCGACGTACCGAACGAAATACAGCCTTGGGTGACCGAGGATCCTGACCTGCTGGAGCGGGTAGAGGATGCGCTGGCCCCGGAAGTCGGCCTCGAGGCGGGCGCGCTGCTGATAGATTTCCCCGCCCGGTCATCGATGCTCGGCGTGGACCTCCCGCTCCGGACCCGGAGCGGAGGGGTCGAGCGGCTCACCGACGCGGGGCGCGCCGGCCAGCTCGGCCTGCCGCGGGTGGCCGACGAGCTCTACCGCAGCGCCCGCCGGTTGCGCGTCTTCGTGGCGGCGCCCCCGAGCCGGCCGATGAACAGCCTGCTCGATCTCCTGACCTGTCCGGCGCCCGAAGTTGAACGCCGGCTGGCGGGTGAAGTCTCACTGGTTTGAGGAGAAAGCTTCCCATGATGTCGCGACGCAGCTTCGTCGTCCGGGCCACCGGCTTCGGCCTCGCCCTGGCGGGCGGCCGAAGCGTTTGGGCGTATTCGGCCGGCTCCCCGGTCACCCTCCCGATCTACAAGAGCCCGACCTGCGGCTGCTGCGCCAAGTGGGTCGACCACGTGCAGGCGGCCGGATTCCTCACCGTCGTTCACGACGACGAGGACATGGCCACGGTGAAGGATAATCTGGGCGTTCCCCGCGCCCTCCGCTCCTGCCATACCACGCAGGTCGAGAAGTACCTGATCGAAGGCCACGTGCCCGCGGCAGACATCCAACGCCTGCTGACCGGGCGCCCCAAAGTCGCCGGACTCGCCGTGCCCGGGATGCCGGCGAGCTCGCCCGGCATGGCGGTTCCAGGCGAGCCGCACGAGACGTTCGAGGTGCTCGCCTTTCAGCTCGACGGGACCACCGAAGCCTTCGCCAGACACTAAACCCCGTCGGTACCCTGCCCGGCGCTACGAGCCGGTCACGACGCCGCACGCGATACGGTCGCCCGAGCCGCCGGACGGCTGGCTTTTGTAGTCGTCCGGACTGGCGTGCACCACCACTGCCGCGCCGTCCCCGCCCAGCAATGCGTTGTCGCCCCGCAGTGCGCCGCCTGGAGCCGTCTCCTGTACGCTCACCGAGCTGTCTCGCGCCACGTCCACGTTGCGGAGGTCGCCCAGGTGGGGACCTTTCGGCGACGCAGTACCGTGCTGCCGGTTGGTGGGGTTCCAGTGGTCACCGGCCGACTCAAACGCGGGTGGATCGCACCGGCCGACGGCGTGCAGATGAATCGCGTGCTCGCCGGGCGGGAGACCAGTCAGCCGTCCACTGACGG
>JACCSE010000073.1 GCA_013813145.1 Gemmatimonadales bacterium | reverse complement strand
GAGCAAGCCCGTCATCCTGAGCGAAGCGAAGGATCGGCCGGCACATGCATCACCCACCCGATCCTTCGCTCCGCTCAGCATGACCTGCCTGGCCGGCGCGACATTCCTGGCCATCGCCGCATGCAGCGCCGCGCGGAAGGGCGAGCGGCTGTACGCCGACGGCCGATACCCCGAAGCCTACCAAGCCTTCGCCGCGGCACTCACGCGCGACAGTACCCCGCGCCTTCAATACAACGCCGGCGCCGCGCTCTACCGGCTGGAGCGCTACGAGGCCGCCGCGACCCAGTTCCGCGGCGCGGCACTGAGCGCGGAGACTCCGATCGCGCGGCAACGCGCCTTGTACAACCTGGGCAACGCCATGGTCCGCGCCGCGGAGGACAAGCCCGGCGACCCCGAGCCTCTGCTCGACGCCGTCGCCGCCCTCGAGGAGGCGCTCCACCTCGACCCGGGCGATCCGGACGCGAAGTGGAACCTGGAGATCGCCCTCCGCCGCCTGGGTGACGACCGCACCCCGGGCGGCTCCTCGGGCCGCGGCCGCCAGGCGGACTACGGCCGGGGCGACATGAACGTCCCCGGCTACGAGGGCAATCCCGACGCCGCGGTGGGAGCGATGGCGGGCGGCGGGTTCGGCTCGGCTGAGGGGGAATCGGTGGAGGAGCTGACCGAGGAGCAGGCCCGGGACCTGCTCGACGCGGTGCAGCGGGAGCAGCTCACGACGCACGAGGGGCGGCCGAGCGAGCGGGGGCCGCGGGGGGAGCGGGATTGGTGAAGCGCCCGAGGTGGGCTTGACCCCAGGCTGTTCGCCGTTCCTGGGGTTGATCTCGTAGATCCTGGTCCGAGTGATCCCGTAGAGCTTGCCGATGTCGCCGGGGTTGGCGGGCGCGACGGCGCTGGGCCGGAAGTCGATGCCGACGACCTTCTCCCCGCCGGTGCCGGTGATCCTGACCCGCTGCCGGAGGTCGTCCGGGCGGTCGGCGCGGAAACGGACGAGATAGCCTAAGTCGTCCACACCGTAGATGAACTCGGGGGTGATGGACGCGTGGCTGAGAGACGGATCGCCCAGCTCGTTCGACTCGCCCTCGGGCATCGGAGCGTTGGAGTCCTGGCAGGCGGCGAGGACCAAGGTGGCGATGGCGATTTGGTAGATGCGTTGGCGCATGACGGCCTCTTGCTGCGGAGTGGGGCGGGGGTCCCTTCGCCGCACGGGACGAAGCGCCTGGCGTACAGGGAGCGGCGAGGTCGGGTCGCGCGTCGGCAGCGCGACTCAAGTGCCAGGCGGTGACCGCACAGGAAGGCAAGAGTGGCGCCGGGTGCGGCGCCGATTGTGAGCGATCGAGGGTATGCTCTCATCCTCATGAGAACGACGAGACGAATACCTATCGACCGTCCAGAGGGAGCAGCGCCGCAACCTAGTCGTCTCGGAAACGCGTCAAGCTCTCCACCCCGAACATCACTGCCCCGCTTCAATGGAGCCGAGAGCAATCGCCCTCGGAAACAGCTCCTCAATCGCCACCTGGCCGCCGGGGTAGCGGAACTTCCAGGCGTACGGTGTGAGATGTACTGCTCCGTCTACGAGCTGCCGGAGGGACGCATCGATTTCGAGGCACGCGCCCCCGATAGCTCCGAGATCGTGCGTCTTCCGGAAGGGTATGTCGTGCCAGGCGAGAAGCGCCTTGAAGGACTTCTCGGCAGCCTGTTGGGCGTGAAAGACCACATCACCAAGAAGAGCCAGGTTCGCCAGCTCGAACGTGCCCGCGTCCAGATCGAGCCGCGCCTTTCTCAGCCAGGCTCTCGTATCCTCGACCGCGCCGGGTCATGCAGCATGCAGCTGCTTCCCTTCGCGAAGCACCGTACCGGGCAACGACGCGCGCAGGTGCTTCCGGGCCTCGAAGTACGAGTGAGTACAGATCAGCACGTCGGCCGCGGTGCCGGTGCCCCAGAGGGTCTCATACCGAGACGGCTGTCGCGGCGCTCAGCTGAGGCATCGTCCGTACCACGAGGAGCAGGTCGTAGTCGCTGTCAGGGCCCTCGTCGCCGCGTGCTTTGGAGCGGAAGAGATAGAGCGCCTCCGGCTGGTACGCGGCCAGCAGGCGGCGCACCACTTCCGCGAGAATGGGGTCGCGGTCGAGGATCTCGCGATCGAGCTTCATGGGAGGAGGACCCTCATGCTAGGCCTCGGAAGCGAGACAGGGATACACAT
>JACCSE010000003.1 GCA_013813145.1 Gemmatimonadales bacterium | reverse complement strand
GGCGTGCTCCCCCGTCCACAAGGAGGAACAGCGAGACGAACCCGCTCATGATACGCCCGGTCCAGAGCGTTCCACTGGACCCCTGCCCTTCCACCAGCATCACGCTACCTCCTTAAGATCGGTTTCTTTCGCGGTGTGCAAGCCCTGGTCTGCCCCTGGTCGAGCGCGACGGCGGCCCGGATCAGAGCCTTGAATGCCACTTCATCGAAATTATCGCCTTCATGGACGTCGACAGCGCGGGTAGCCTTGGCCTCCAGGCCGGCGTTGAACAGGCGCGTCGAATTCCCACTCCTCGACCAGGTCGGGACCGGATGCGCGGATGATCTGGCGCAGTCGCCCGAGCAGCGTACCCTGCCAATCGGCGAGGGAGTCAATGTGGCTGGTGATGCGTTCGGACGCGTTCATGGACTCGAAGGTTGTTGGAGACGGGCCAAGGTAGACTCGCCCAGCGGGCCTGTCTTGTACAGAAACGACAACTGCCTGGCGTGCTCCCGGAGCCGCGCGGGGGTCTCTCCGATCAGTCGCCGCAGGGATCGGGTGAGGTGGGCCTGATCGAAGTATCCGGCCTGGTGGACGGTATCGAAGATGGAGACTCCCCGCTCGAGAAGGGTCGTCGCATACCGGGCTCGCTGGATCTGCCGATAGGCGACGTGGGTGATGCCCGTCGCCTGAAGGAAGTGCCGCTGTGTGGAACGCCGGGACAGCGCCTGCCATTCCCCCGAAAGGGCGGCGCTCACGGCGGGGTCTCGCGCGAGCACCCCGGCCCGGAAGAGCCGGGTCACGAAAGTCTCCGCGTTCTCGAAGTCGGGATATTCCCAGGCGAGGCCCTGGAGCCGGAACGACCGGCCGGTCCCGCCGGGCAGGTGCACATCCCTGCGATCGATGAGCGCCGCCGCAGGGTAAAAGGGCAGGAAGGTGCCGAGGGAGACGCGGATGCCGAGCCACTCGCCGCCCGCGGGGCAGTAAACGGGCGTGGCCCTGGTCTCCGGCCCGCGCAGCGTCAGAAAGGTGATCCCCCGGTGGCGGGTGACGACCATCTCGCAGTGACTCGAGGCCACCGACAGAAGGTGCCCGCACGCTCGCTCCGGCTGCGCCAGATCCGCTCGACCAGCGGCGAATCTGACGCCCGGTCCTCAAACACCAGGAACGTGCCGCTATTCATGGGGGCCTCGGCGGTAACAGTGCTCGTCTCCTGGGGTGCTCGGGGCTGTCCACCCAGACGGTTCGTTTGGCTCACGCGGTCTACAATGAGTCGAACGAGGTCCGGTGAAATCGACCGGCGATTGCCGAGCCCCGGAGCCTCGAGCCGCCGGCCTCGCTACCGGGTCCCCATTACCTCCGCGGCACTGGACACATCAAGGCGTGAAAAAAAAGGACTCCACGAAGGAGCCCAGATCTCTACCGTATGCCGTTGCTGTCCATCGCATGCTCTGGAACCCAACGTCCGCCCGCAGGTACGCTTCTCACTGGTCAAGAAGGTCGCGTCGATATGGCTATCGACAAGCCGCCGATACCTGACGAAATCACGCACGCGGTGGGAATCTGGAACCGGGTTGCGAATCAGCTTCGCGCCCTGTTCTTCGCGTTGGGGGCTATTTCCATCCCGACGGGCGGGCAGCACCGACAGGCACCGGCACCATGTGTCGGACCGCAGCGATCCGCCATCCCCCGTCAGACTTCACCAGGATCAGAGTTGTGCGCCCCTTGCGGCTGCCTCCTCCCGAAATGTTGCTGATCTCGAACGTGCCGTCCGCCACGGTGACGTTCGGAGCCACTGAGCGCACCGCTTCCACTGTCGTCCGGTACTTGGATCCCTTGTACGTGCTGGTCCACAGATCGCTGGCGCCTTTCCTGATCTCCTGCCGATCCTTGCGCCACGCGCCATCCGAACTCAGGCTGGTGGCTTCTGTCGTGTAGAGCTGCGCGAAAACTTTCCAATCGCCTTGGTTACGCGAGGCATCCCACTCTCGCACGAGCTTCTTGACAGCCGCTTCGTCTGCACCGGATACTGCCGGCGCCTGCGCCGTTACCGGCCCGGCGAGGGTCAGCGCGGCAAGGACAATCACTAAGAACCGCATGGTGCCTCCTTTGCGGTTAATGGTGTGTTGGGTGTAAGGCAACATCTTCCATGGAACTGTGTGTGTCAATGCAGTTGGAAGGCCTAGCCCGGCCCGGGGGTGCACGCCGACTGTCCCTTCTGGAACAGCTCCTGAGGATCAAAGCAAATTCTAGCCCACTAAGCTTTACCCCTCGCGATGGGTTCTAGTCCCTCCCGACGCAGAGCGCGATCTCTGCCGGGTCGTTGGGGATGGTCCCGGCCGCGTCCGCCCCGATCTTGACCGCCTCGTCCTCGCTGAGCGACTTGGGCACCAGCACGCCGCGAGCGGCGAGCCAGCGGGCGGTGAACCCGAGGCTCCACAGCATCCTCGCCCTTCAGTGACACGAACCCGAGCCGCTGTCCGTGAAGCTCTGTCCTGCTACGGGCACAAATTGCCAGTTGTAGGAGCCGGCCAGCAGATCCAGCCTCAGCACCCCGAAGGTGGTGCCGTCGAACACCTCGCTGTTCGCTGTCGCACTGTACCCGCTGTGCAGGTCATCTCCGCCGGTACCCACCACGAACGCCCGGATCCCCCTCGCCGGATCGGCCTCACCCGCCGGCGTCTGCGGCGCGAAGCGTTCGTAGTTGTGCTCGTGGCCCGCCAGCACCACGTCGGCATTGTGATCGTACAGGGCCTGCCAGAGCGGCGCCGTCGAGTTGTAGCCGCCTAGCAGGGTTCCGGAGCTGAAGCGCGGGTGGTGCCAGTAGGCCAGGGTACACAACTTCGTGCTCGCCGCCAAGTCGGCCCGCAACCACTGCTCCTGAGCCGAGCCGGCCGCCATGTCCGCGTTGCTGTTGAGCGAGATGATGTGCCAGTCGGCCACATCGTAGCTGTAGTAGCCCTGGCCGCTCGGCCCCGCGCTCTCGCCGAAGTAGGCGTAGTAGCCGCTGGCGCCCGGAGTGTGGTAGTCGTGGTTGCCCGGAGATGGCCGGGTCCGCGCCTTGTGCCGGCCCCAGGTGGGATCGTAGCAGTCGGCGAAGTCGCTTGCGGCGCCGTCCGGGTACGCGTTGTCGCCCAGCGTCGCCACCGTGCCCGGAAGCCGGTCCAGCAGGGCCGCCGTAGCCTCGTCTCCACTGGAGGAACAGGACGCGATGTCGCCGGCAGCCACCAGCACCGGCGCCGAGCGATCCGGCGGAGTCGGCAGCGGCGTGTCTGAACCGGTCGTATCACTGCAGCCGAGCGCTATGACAGCTAGGAAAGCGGTATAACGGTGTTTGGGAACTAGAGCCAACTCCTCGTCAGGCATCCGGGTCTCCAGACGACAAAAACCGCCGTAATTCGACCCTCCCCACGAAGAGGGTGTTACGGGGTGCTCAGCGCCAAGTGCGCCATGACTGGGAGATTACCCTCGACTGCTATCTCAGGGCTGTGATGTGGATTACGCTCGGGGCGGAACAAGTACCGGCTAGCGGGCATGTCTACCGAGCGGAGTGGGATCTACTTCCAGAAGGGCTGCCGCCGGCAGTGGAGATGTGCGGGATTGGTGCGGTCCACAGGTTGGGTGCCGGCGGCCCTCCGATTTGGTGACTCCTGGTCCCGGCGGGGGCGAGTGCAGTGCGTTGGACGTAAGGGGATGAATGACGCCCAGATTGAGCGATACCTTCCGTGTCATGTCTGTGCAACCAGTTCAAACGACCCGAAAATCACCAAACAGCCCACCAAAGGAAAACGGGTTAGCCTTTGCTAACCCGCTGTTAGGAATTGTGTTGCGTTGTATGCCGCAATGCGCCGCGTAGGAATCGAACCTACAACCTAGTGATTAAGAGGCCCTTGCTCAACGTCCGCTGGGCGCAGATGCGGCCGATCCGCGCAGCCGTATCTTCCTGCGTTCCACGGCCTTGCCTGCGCGGC